>NZ_JAJLOZ010000020.1:0-56333 GCF_025548615.1 Arthrobacter sp. A2-55
ACTCCAACCTCAACGACCGGGCACGTGGTGATCTCCAACCTCAACGATCGGGGAGGTGGTTATCTCCAACCTCAACGAAGGCTTTGACGCGACTTAGCGGCGGGCGGCAGCCTTCGCCTTGTGGATCAACACCTTTTCGTCCACGGGTGCGTCCTTGCTGGCCCGCAGGGTGCGGAAGTAATCGCGGGCCTCGTCCTGGCGTTCGCGCTCAATGCCGCTGGCAATGGTGGCGCGCAGGTGTTCGGGGCCGTAACCAAAGGCGTCCACCAGCTCCAGGGCGTGGGGGCGCAGCTTGGCCAGCACGCGGTTGACATAGGGTGAAAGTGCCCGGGCCCGCTGCATGGAAATCCGCCCGTTCATCAGGTACCAGTCCAAGTGCTTTTCCATGAGTGTCAGGCCAAAGAGATCACGCAGCCGCGTGAGCACCTTCCGGGTGCCGGCGTCGTCAATGGTGTGCAAGGCCTCCGTGAACGCCTCCCACTGCAGCAGCTCGGCGTGGGCGCGCGCTGCCTCGATCAATTCATTCTGGTGTTCGTTGAAGATTTCCGCGCCCCGCTCCTTCGGCAGTTTGGCAGCCTCCTTCAGGGAAGCGGCCACGGCGGCAACCATGGTCTGCACCCGGTCCGCCAGCATGTCGTGCTGGGTGCCTTCGTCCTTCAATGCCTTCGCCGACTTTTGGGCTGACCCGGAGTCGGCAACGAACTGGGCCACCTGCCGCAGCCCCGTCTTGTTCAGCGTCAGGTCTGCGGCCTGCCCCACGACGAAGCGCGCCAGGACGCCGAAGTCGAGATTGCGGAACTCCTTGGAGTAGTCGGCCAGCAGCCTCTTGGCCACCAATTGCAGGAGCACCGTGTTGTCGCCCTCAAACGTGGCGTACACGTCAAGGTCGGCACGCAGCGACGTGAAGCGGTTTTCCACCATGAATCCGGCCCCGCCGCAGGCCTCGCGGCATTCCTGCAGCGTGTCGAGGGCATGCCAGGTGGACAGTGACTTCAGCGCTGCCGCCAACGTTTCCAGGTCCTGGCGGTCCTCATCCGTGTCATGCGCGCCGGAGAACACGTCGTCGAACTTGACCAGCAGCTGCTCGTGGGCGAAGGCCGCGGCGTACGTGGTGGCCAGGCGGGGGAGCAGCCGCCGCTGGTGCCGCTGGTAGTCCAGCAACACCACTTCCTCCGTGTCCGACGCCGCATTGAACTGCCGGCGCTCCGTGGCGTACTTGACGGCAATGGTGAGCCCGACCTTGGCCGCAGCCACTGCGGCGCCATCCAGCGACACCCGGCCCTGGACCAGGGTGCCCAGCATGGTGAAGAAACGCCGTCCGGGGCTGGCTATGGGCGAGGAATATGTGCCGTCAACGGCAACATCGCCGTAGCGGTTCAGCAAGTTGGTGCGCGGGATGCGCACGTTGCTGAAATGCAGCCGCCCGTTGTCGATGCCGTTCAGGCCGCCCTTGATGTTGTCGTCAATGCCGCCCACTCCCGGCAGGAATTCCTTCGTGGCAGGATCGCGCAGCTCAACGTAGAAGGCGTGCACGCCGTGGTTCACGCCGCGGGTGACCAGCTGGGCAAAAACGACGGCGGCCAGCCCGTCAACGGCCGCATTGCCGATGAATTCCTTCCACGCCGCGCGGAATGGCGTGTTGATGGTGAACTCTTCCGTGGCCGGGTCATAAGTGGCAGTGGTCGCAATCGAGGCAACGTCGGAGCCGTGGCCAATCTCCGTCATGGCAAAGCAACCCGGAGTCTCCAGTGACATGATGCCGGGCAGCCACTTGTCCTGGTGGGCGGCCGTGCCAAGGTGCAGCACTGCGGAACCAAACAGGCCCCACTGGACGCCGCCCTTGATCTGCAGTGATGGGTCGGCGATGACCAGTTCCTCGAAACCTGCCACATTGCCGCCGTGGTCGTTCTCGCCGCCCAGCCGCTCGGGAAATGCGCGGTGGACGCCGTTTTGTTCCACCAGGATGCCCATCTGCCCAAACACGCGCTTGCGGTGTTCGACATGGCCCAGGCCCTCCACCTTGTGCAGTTCGGGCATGCCGGCCAGTGAGCGTGCCTGGAGGCGGACCTCGGCCCACCTTCCCAGGAGCACCCTGCCGAGCACTTCGACGTCAACCGCGGCGCCGTCGTCGTGGGCTGCCTTGGCCGAGGGTGTCAGTACGTCAGTCATGAAAATCCTTCTGCTTGAAATTGTTGGACGGGGAGGAATTGAAGATGGGGGCTACGGTACCGGCGAAGCCGCAGGGGCAACCTGGCGCCACACTCCGTCAAAGAGCCAGGCGGCCATCTGTTCAGCCATGGCGGCGTGTCCGGGCCTGGCTGGGGAGGGCGGAGTGTTGAGCCACAGCTCGCCCGCCGTCCGGACCAGGCCAATGGCCGCCGTGGGCCAGTAACCCAGCAGCGGCGAATTGGAGTCCCCGAGGATGTCGCGGAGGGGTTCGGAAATCATGGCCGTGACGGCGTCGAAGAAACCGCTGAGTTCCCCCGCCTCCAAGGTGCCGCCACCTGTTGGCGCCGGAACGGGGGCCGTGACAAAAGCGTAAACATTGGGTGACGTCTCAGCCATCTGCAAGTAGGCCTCAACCATGTTGACAAGCCCTTCCCGCGGCGTGCGGGCAGTCTTTCCCGCCGCCACGATGGTTTCGCGCATCTGTCCGATCACCACCTTGCCCACCGCCAGCTGAAGCCCGGCCTTGTCGCCAAAGTAGCGGTAAAACACCGACTTTGAGGTTCCGGCGTTGACGGCAATGTCTTCCATGGAGGCATCGGAACCAAGGTGGTGGATGGCCCGCCGGGTGGCCCTGATGAGCTCACGACGGCGTTCCTCGCGGTGCGCTTCCCACCTCACTGAACGCCCGTCCACCGTGGGGCCGGGCGCGGCAAGGTGAGGGGCAGGGGAAAGGGTGGCCTGTCCGTTCTGTACCGTGTTCACGATACCCAGCGTATCAGGTACGCTGGGTATCAGTAACCGCAGGCCATCCCTAGGAGAACGCTCCATGAATGCAGCAACCACACCCGCATCCGGCGTCCGCAAGGCGGTCGTTGTCGGCGGCAACCGCATACCGTTCGCACGGGCAGGGGGCGCCTACGCGCACTCGTCAAACCAGGACATGCTCACGGCCGCCCTCGACGGACTCGTGGCCCGCTTCGGCCTGCAGGACGAAACCATTGGGGAAGTGGCTGCCGGCGCCGTGCTCAAGCACTCCCGCGACTTCAACCTCACCCGCGAAGCAGTGCTGGGTTCGGCCCTTTCGGCGACCACCCCGGCATACGACCTTCAACAGGCCTGCGCCACCGGCATGGAGGCCGTTATCGGGCTCTCCAACAAGATCAAGCTGGGCCAGCTGGACTCAGCCATTGCAGGAGGCGTTGATTCAGCCTCCGATGCACCCATCGCCGTCAGCGAGGGCTTGCGCGCCATCCTCCTGGACCTCAACCGGGCCAAGACCACCGTGGACAAGGTGCGGATCCTCGCCCGCATCCGCCCCAAGGACCTCTCCCCGGACGCCCCGTCAACCGGGGAACCCCGCACCGGCCTGTCCATGGGCGAACACCAGGCCCTGACCACGGCGCAGTGGAAAATCAGCCGCCTCGCCCAGGACGAACTGGCCCTGGCCAGCCACAAGAACCTTGCCGCCGCCTATGACCGCCACTTCTTTGATGACCTGATCACGCCCTACCGCGGCCTGAGCCGGGATTCCAACCTGCGCGCCGATTCCACCATGGAGAAGCTCTCCACCCTCAAGCCTGTCTTTGGGCGCAACCTGGGCGAGGCCGCCACGATGACGGCGGGCAACTCCACCCCGCTGACGGACGGAGCATCCACCGTGCTCCTGGCCTCGGAAGACTGGGCAGCTGCCCACGAACTGCCCATGCTGGCCAATGTGGTGGACGGCGAGGCGGGCGCCGTCGACTTTGTCCACGGCAAGGATGGACTGCTCATGGCGCCGGCGTTTGCCGTGCCGCGCCTGCTGGCCCGCAACGGCCTGACGCTGGCCGACATCGACTACTTTGAAATCCACGAGGCCTTTGCCGGCACCGTCCTGAGCACCCTGGCTGCCTGGGAGGACGAGGACTTCGGCAAGACTCGGCTGGGCCTCGACGGCGCGTTCGGCTCCGTGGACCGCGACAAGCTCAATGTCAACGGTTCCTCCTTAGCTGCAGGCCACCCCTTTGCCGCCACGGGCGGACGGCTGGTGGCCACACTGGCCAAGATGCTCCACGAACGAGGCCACGTCGACGGGCGCCCGGCGCGCGGACTAATTTCAGTCTGCGCCGCAGGCGGCCAGGGCGTGGTGGCGCTGCTGGAGGCTAGGTAACCATTATGGGAGAGGGCACACGCGCCATGAAGGTGCAATCCGACAGGTACACGGAATTCGTCAGCCGCGGCTTGGGCAAGGACCTGGCCAAACGCCTGGGCCTGCCCCAGCCGGCCGTCCTGCGGCGCTATGAACCGGGGGCGCCACTGGTTCAAGGCCCGGTTCTGGTGCTCGGACACTCCGAGGGAGCCGACGCCGTTGCTGCCGTGCTGCTCGGATGGGACCAGGACGTGCGGCGCCACGCAACGCCCAAAGAGAGGCTCGGCGCGGTGGTGCTGGTGCTGGACGAGCTGGCACATCCGGACCAGCTTTCGGCTCCGTTGCGCGAGGCAGGATCCTCGCTGCGGGACCTGGCCCGCAATGCCCGGGTGGTCAGCATTTCCCGCCCCGCGCTGGCCGAGGACTCGCCGGAAGTTGCCGCCGCACGCCAGGGCATCGACGGGATCATGCGCTCCCTCGCCAAGGAACTGCGCGGCGGGTCCACAGCCAACGGGGTCCTGCTGGCCAATGGCATCGCCGCCGACTCGCCCAGCGCCATGTCCGCCCTGCGCTTTTTCCTCTCCGCCCGCTCAGCCTTTGTGGACGGGCAATTCCTCACGGCCTCCGCAACCGGCGAACCAGTTGGTCAAGGCACCGCCGAATCCCCGGAAGCCGCCGAAGCGGACTGGGGACAGCCGCTTAACGGCAGGGTCGCCGTCGTGACCGGGGCCGCACGCGGGATTGGGGCAGCCATTGCCCGCACCCTGGCCCGGGACGGGGCAAAGGTGATTGCCGTGGATGTGCCCGCTGCCGGGGACCACTTGGCCCAGGTGGCCAACGAAGTCCGCGGCACCGCCCTGCAATTGGATGTCACGGCCACCGAGGCGGGTGGGCGCATCCTGGACCACGCAGCCCAGCGGCACGGCCGGCTTGACATTGTGGTGCACAACGCCGGCATCACCCGGGACAAGCTGCTGGCAAACATGGACAGCGGCCGGTGGGACTCGGTGGTGGCAGTCAACATTGCCTCCCAACTGCGCATGAACCAGGCCTTTTTGGCCAGCAGCCACTTTGTTTCCCATCCGCGCATCATCAGCGTGGCCTCCACCAGCGGCATTGCCGGCAATCGCGGCCAGACCAACTATGCGGCGTCCAAGGCGGGCGTCATCGGCATGGTCCGGGCCACGGCGCCGCTGCTGTCCGGGCGGGGCGGCACGGTGAACGCCGTGGCGCCCGGATTCATTGAGACGGACATGACGGCCAAGATTCCGTTTGCCACCAGGGAAGTTGCCCGGAGGCTCAACAGCCTGCAGCAGGGCGGAAAGCCTGAGGACGTGGCCGAGGCAGTGGCCTACTTTGCCCAGGCGGCCGCCGCTGGCGTCACGGCCAACATCCTGCGGGTGTGCGGGCAAAACCTGGTGGGCCAGTAGCCATGGACCAGCAACTCACGGAGATGCCTCTGCTTTCCAAGCTGTATCTCAATGCGGCGGCCACGGCGGCAAAGCAGCGGCTTTTGCGCACCACGCCTGTGGCGGCCCTGCCGGCCCGCGCCGTGGAAGTCCGCGGCGTGCAGGCCGACCTGGCCAAGCTCACCGCATTCCAGCACCTCATGGGCAAACCGGCCCGGGATGTCCTGCCGTCCGGCTACATCCATGCGCTGGCCTTTCCCGTGGCCATGAGCGTCATGGTGCAGGACGACTTCCCGCTGCCGCTGCTGGGCATGGTCCACCTCGACAACGCTGTGGAGCACCTGGCCCCCGTCCGGTTTACCGATGTCCTGTCCATCCGCGCCTGGGCTCGCGAGCTCAAGGGGCACCGCAGCGGCACCCAGGTCCAGCTGGTGGCGGAGGTTCGCAGCGACGACGGCGTGAAGCTGCTGTGGCGCGGGGTCTCCACCTACTTGGCCAAGGGCATCTACCTGCCGGATTTGGACAAGCCGGGCAACGGTCCCGCCACGGGGGACAGGGCCATTTTCGCCCCACCGCAGCCCACGGCCCGGTGGCAGCTCGGCGTGGACACCGGCCGTGCCTATGCGGCGGTGTCCGGCGATTTCAATCCCATCCACCTCAGCGTCCTTTCCGCCAGGGCGCTGGGCCTGCGCCGCTCCATCGCCCACGGCATGTACGCTGCGGCGCGGGTGCTGGCTGACATCGGCTCGCCCAAACCTGACCACTTCAGCTGGAACATCTCCTTTGAATCACCCATCTTCCTTCCGGCCCAGGTGTCGCTTCACATCGCCGACACTTTCGCCGACGACGGCGGTTGGCAGGGTTCGGAGTTCACCGCCTGGAACGCACACAGCGCCAGGGTGCATTTCCGGGGGAGTGTGGTGGCGGGTGCCGCTGTTCCACGAACCACGGTTGGGCAGCCAATTCCCGTGACCGGAGCTGAACCCGGGGCCGCGCCGCTGCGTTGAACGGGTGTGGCAGCTCCCTGCTGCCACACAGCGCAAGGGAGTGGTCATCATGAATTGGCAATGCGGAAAACTGGCAGCCGCTGCCGCCGCAGGAATGCTGATGCTGGCAGGGTGTTCAGGCAACGCTGCCGGCCCGGCCGCCGGCGACAGCCATTCGAGCCCGGCCAACCCGGTGCAGGGCATGAGAAGCCAGCCCAGTCCCAGTTCCCCCAGTCCGGGCCGGGCGGCCGCCGCGCTAAGGAGGGGGCAGACGTCCCTGGGAACGGTGGTGGTCAACGGGCAGGGCATGACGGTGTACGTATTCGACAAGGATGCCGCCAATTCCGGCACCAGTGCGTGCACCGGACCCTGCCTGACATTCTGGCCCCCCGTCAAGGCCACGGCGGGGACGCCGCAGGCCACCGGCGTCACCGGCACGGTAGGCACCATCACGCTGCCCAACGGCACCCGGCAGCTCACCCTCAACGGGCTGCCGCTGTACACCTATGCGGCTGACGCCAAGCCCGGCGACACCTCCGGGCAGGGGAACCAGGGATTCGGCGCCGCCTGGTGGGTTGTTGGGCCCGACGGGCGCAAGGTGTCCTCCTCACAGTCCCCAAGTCCCAGCCCCTATACCGGGCAAGGCTACTAAAGCCGGGAACGGCTGCTAAAGACCGGCACGCAGCAATGGTGCCGGTGATGCCTGGTCCCGAATCAACACCTCCCTGATCGAGCCAACCGGGATGGTGGTGGTTGCCACGGGCGAGACAACGCTGCCCGGACCTGCCTTCCATGTCGCCACGGAGACCTGCTCGCCAGCCGTCGTCACAACGACAAGTTCATAGACCCCGGGAGCAGCCGTGTTGCCGTAGGCAGTGCCATCGGCTTCGGCACCCGCGGCACTGTAGCTGCAGGTCCACTCCAACAGGGTGCCCCAGGGTTCGGGCGTCACCTGGCCGCGGGCCGCCAGGAGCTGCTGCCCGGTGCTGCTGAAGGCCAGCTGCACTGCGGCCCTGTCCGGTGTGGTGGTCGCCTGTGCAGCTGGCGGCGCTTCAGCGGGCTGGAGGCTGGCGGTCACGGCGGCCGTGCCGCCCACCAAGGCAAGCACGGCGGCAGCTGCCGCCACCGCCTGGCCGGCCCGCCGGCGTCGTGCCTTGCGGGCGAAAACGGCGTAGGGTGCAGGGTTCGGCAGGGCCGGGCGGCCGTCGGGGTCCAGGGTGTCCGGTCCCACCAGGGCCAGCAAGCCGGGGAGGCCGCACAGTTCAGCCAAGCGGTCGCGGCAGCGCCGGCACGCCGCCACATGCTGTTCGTAGTCGTGCCGCTCCGACGCCGGCAGGGAACCGAGCACATAGGCGGCATCCCAGGAGGCGTACGGGTCAAGCTCCGAAGGCGTGGTGTTCACCGGCTGCTCACCCCTCTCTCTTCCAACGCGAGCCGCAGGGCACGCAGGCCATAGTGAAGCCGTGACTTGACAGTGCCGTCCGGCAGGCCGAGGGCGTCAGCGATGGTGCGGGTGTCCTGTCCGTCAAAGTAGGCAAGGCGGATCACCTGCCGGTGTTCGGGGGTCAGGGTGAGCAGGGCATCCTCCACCAGCCAGGCATCCAAAATCCTGTCGGTCTGATCCGGCCCGGGCTGTTCCGGCAGCTGGTCCGTGCCAATCTCCCGGCGGTGCCGCGCACTGCGCCAATCATCAATCACCAGGCGGCGGGCCACGGTGAACAACCAGGCACGGAGGGCCGGTTCGCTGCGCTGCAGCACCTCCGGGTGCTCCCAGGCCCGCAACAGCGTTTCCGCAACCACGTCCTGGGCCACCGTCCCTTCCCTGGTCAGCCGCTGGACGAAGCGCGTCAGCTGCGGGGCGAAGTCATGGTGGAGCGCACGCATCGCCTCCTCGCGTGCCGGGGTCCCGGTGCGCGCTTGCTGGTCCATGTCAACACCTTTCAGGCCCGGAAACCGGGCCGCAGCTCCACTCCACCCCTTAGACGAAACAGCACCCTTCCTGGTTCATTTTAATTCCGTCCGGTGAACCTTGTGCGGCCGCAGTGCGTCATTTGTTTGTGGGTTCCATGCGGAGGGACCCATGCGACCCAAACCCAATCACTGCCCGGGGCGATCCCATGAACTATGAATTCGACGGCCTTCCACTGCACATCCTCCTGGTCCACGCCGTGGTGGTGATGCTTCCGCTGGCTGCCCTGTGCACCGCAGCAACAATGACGTGGCCATGGGCCCGGCGCCGGCTGGGGCTGGCCACGCCGGTGTTGGGCCTGCTCACGCCTGCCCTGGTCATTCTTACCCAGCGCGCAGGGGAGTGGCTGCTGGTGCGGGTGGCGAACACTCCCGCCATCGTGGCCCACGCCAACGACGGCCGGACACTGCTGCCGTGGGCCTGGGCTCTCTGCGGGGCATCAGTCGCGGCATGGCTCTGGCACCGCCTGTCGGTGCCGCAACTTCTGGCCCGGAAGATCGGCCGGCGCTTGGGCTGGGCCGCAACCTTCGTGCTGGCGGCAGCTGTGCTCTTCGCCTGCGCCGGCGTGCTCGCGGACGTGGCCATCATCGGGGAAGCCGGCTCCCGCGCTGTCTGGGGAGGGGTGCTCGGCTGAGGCGCAGCGCCGGGCAGTTCCAGGCAGCAAAAAGGCCCGGAAGATCAGTTGTGATCTTCCGGGCCTTGTTTGTGCGCGGAGGGGGACTTGAACCCCCACCCCGTTTCCAGGACTAGCACCTCAAGCTAGCGCGTCTGCCATTCCGCCACCCGCGCAGGTGATTGCGGGAGCACTCTTCTTCCTTTCGGAGGAATCGTTGGCTCCCGAAGCAGCGAGAAATACGATAGCACAGCTTTTACGGGAAACAACAATCGGGTAATTCACGGCCGGCGGGGGGGTGCCGCCACTGCTCGCTTCGCGCTGCGGCGGTAGGCTGGGATGGACGCCAAAATCCATAAGGAGCCAATCCGTGAACACCCTCCGGGCCGAAGACGAAGTCGTCGGCATCTGCCAGGATCTCATCCGCTTTGATACCACCAACTTTGGCACAAATGAGGGGCCGGGGGAGCGGGCCGCCGCCGAACACGTGGCCGCCCTCATCTCCGAGGTGGGGCTGTCCGCAGACCTCTACGAATCGGCACCTGGCCGGGCCAACGTGGTGACGCGCCTGGAAGGCAGCGACCCGTCGCTGCCTTCCCTCGTGGTGCATGGGCACCTTGACGTGGTCCCCGCACTGGCCCACGAGTGGAGCGTCGATCCGTTCGGGGCCGAGGAGAAGGACGGCCTGATCTGGGGCCGCGGAGCCGTGGACATGAAGGACATGGATGCCATGATCCTTTCAGTCATGCGGTCGATGGCCCGGGACGGCCGCAAGCCCCGGCGTGACATCATCTTCGCGTTCTTCGCCGACGAAGAGGCGGGCGGCACCTACGGCGCCCGCTGGTCGGTGGACAACCGCAGGGACCTCTTCGACGGCGCCACCGAGGCAATTTCGGAGGTTGGCGGCTTCTCCGCCGACATCGGCGGCAAGCGGGCCTACCTGCTCCAAACCGCGGAAAAGGGCCTGGCCTGGCTCCGCCTCACGGCCCACGGACGGGCCGGGCATGGCTCCCAAATCAACACAGACAACGCCGTGACCCGCCTCGCCCAGGCGGTCACCCGGATCGGCGGCCACCAGTGGCCCATCGAGTACACGGCCACCACCCGCCAGTTCCTGGAAGGCGTCTCGGAACTGACCGGCGTCGAATTTGATGAAGGGAACCCGCAGGCTTTGCTGGACCAGCTGGGCACCGTAGCCCGGTTTGTGGGCGCCACATTGCAAAACACGGCGAACCCCACGCTGCTCTCCGGCGGCTACAAGGCCAACGTGATTCCGGGCACAGCGGAGGCGCTCATCGACGTGCGCACGCTCCCCGGCCGCCACGAGGAAGTCCTGGAACTGGTCCGCGAGCTCGCCGGCACCGGAGTTGCTGTGACTGTAGAACATGACGACGTGGCCCTCGAAACGGCGTTTGCCGGCAACCTGGTGGATGCCATGGTGGACGCCCTGAATGCTGAGGATCCGGGCGCCACGGTCCTGCCGTACACGCTCTCCGGCGGCACCGACAACAAGTCCCTCTCCCGCCTGGGCATCACCGGCTACGGCTTTGCCCCGCTGCAGCTGCCACCGGAGCTCGACTTCACCGGCATGTTCCACGGCGTGGACGAGCGCGTGCCCACCGAGTCGCTGAAATTTGGCGCGCGCGTGCTGGACAGGCTCCTCACCAACTACTAAGGAACGGCCATGACGGACCTCAATGAACTCCTGCCCGCGGAATTGCTGGAGCGCTTCCGCGACCGCGCGAAGGGCTATGACGAGCGCAACGAGTTTTTCCACGAGGACCTGGCCGAGCTGAAGGCCCGGGGCTACCTGGGCATGTTTGCCTCCGAGGCCGACGGCGGCCTCGGGTTTGGGCTGGAACAGGCGGCCCGGGCGCAACGCCGGCTGGCGACGGCAGCGCCCGCCACGGCCCTGGCGGTCAACATGCACCTGGTGTGGACTGGCGTCGCGCATCTTTTGCATGAACGCGGCGATGATTCCCTGCAGTATGTTCTGGCAGAGGCAGTGGCAGGGGAAGTGTTTGCCTTTGGCAACTCCGAGGCAGGCAACGACTCGGTGCTCTTCGACTCGAACACCGAGGCCCGCCCGCTGCCCGGCGGCGCATATTCCTTCACGGGCACCAAGATCTTCACCTCGCTGTCGCCGGCCTGGACCAGGCTGGGCATCTTCGGCAAGGACACGACGGGGGAGGCGCCGGAACTAGTCCACGCCTTCATCACCAGGGAAACACCGGGCTACACCATCAAGGACGACTGGAACACGCTGGGCATGCGCGCCAGCCAGTCCAACACCACCGTGCTCGACGGCGTTGTGGCCCCGGCAGAGCGGGTTTTCCGCAAGCTTCCCGTGGGACCCAATGCCGACCCGCTGATCTTTGCCATTTTTGCCTGCTTTGAAACGCTCCTGGCGGCCGTTTACACGGGCATTGGTGAACGGGCCCTGCAGATCGGCGTGGACACCGTGCAGCTGCGGAGGTCCAAGAAGACGGGAAAGGCCTACTCCCAGGACCCGGACATTCGCTGGCGGATTGCCGATGCCGCCATCGCGATGGACGGGCTCTACCCGCAGCTCGACGCCGTGGCCAGGGACATTGACTCCCTGGCCAACCACGGCGCGCAGTGGTTCCCGCAAATGGTCGGGCTCAAGATTCGCGCCACGGAAACCGCGAGGACAGTGGTGGACCTCATGATCCGCGTCTCCGGAGGCGGCAGCTACTTTGCCGGGAATGAACTGGGGCGCCTGTACCGCGATGTGCTGGCCGGGATTTTCCATCCCTCGGACGACGAGTCCGCGCACGGAACCGTGGCGAACGCCTGGCTGGGACAGGTGGAGGACTAAAAGACGTCCAGCGTGCGCTCCACGCGGAACACCCTGCGGCGCAGCCAGTATTGCCGGCTGCCCCCGATGTAGAGCCGGGTCCGTTCCAGTTCCCACTTGCCGTACTCGGCGTGTTCACGCAGACGCTGGTAGGCCACCGGCACAGGCTCGTCCGGGCGGACGGACAGGATCAGGTACTCGTACTGCCGGTGTGGTGCTCCCGCGCCGGTGCGCGCGGGCCTGAGAACTTCCTTCATGGCCCTCCATTCCGCCCTGTTTGGGCTGAAGCTGTTCCCACCATTAAAGCTACCCCCGGAACGGTCGAAAAGGTCTTTCAAGTTGGGGGACACACTGGTAGCGTCAAACGCATGAGCATTGATCCCCGCGCAGCATTGAATGCCCTGACCACCGCCCTGGAGGAACACCTCGTGGCAGCCTCCGCGCGCCGGGGTGACGAAGATCCCATCGTGGAAGCAACCTTCCTGGGCATCATCGACGCCTTTGAAGTGTACGAAGAAGCCCTTTTCGACGCCTTTGAGGAAGTGACCCCTTTGGTCATTTATGGCGAGGATGAGGAATTTGGCGATGACGACGATTCGGACGAGGACGTCGATGACGACCTCGACCCCATTGACGGCTGAGAGCTGACGGCTGCGGGGTCCTGGCAGGCCGCCTACGCCCCAGTAGACAGCTTTACGGGTGCGAGACCTCATCCAGGACGGCTGAAATCTGTTCCGGCAGCGGCTCCAGTGACGACTCCAGGATGCTCTCAAGCTGCGCAGGCGTGCGCGGTCCCACCACGGCCCCTGCCACGCCCTGCTGGTCCAGCACCCAACTCAATGCCACATCCAAAGGGGCGCGGCCCAACCCCTTGGCGGCAGTCACCAACGCCTCCGTAATGCGGCTGGGGCGTCCCTTGAGGTACGGCTCCACATAGCTGCCCATGGCTTCGCTGGCGCCGCGGGAATCTGCAGGAATCTGCCCTCGGTACTTCCCCGTGAGCACGCCGCGGCCCAGCGGCGCCCAGCACATCACGCCGCTTCCCACATGTTCCGCCGCAGGAAGCACTTCGCGCTCAATGCCCCGGGACAACAGTGAGTATTCCACCTGGTTTGCCACCAGCGCCGTGTCGGAAAGGGTCGCGGCCCGGGCTAATTGCCAGCCGCTGTAGTTGGACACGCCCGCGTACCTGGCCCGGCCCGTGGAGACAGCCAGGTCCAGTGCGCTCAAGGTTTCCTCCAAGGGAACATTCTCATCCCAGATGTGGGCGAGCCACAGGTCCAGGTGGTCGGTGCCAAGCCTGGCCAGGGTGGCGTCCAGACTGGCGAGCATTGCGCGGCGGGACGTGTCCACCATGCGCTTGCCGTTACGGTGGCTGACCCCGGCCTTGGAAACCAGCACCACGTCACTGCGCGGCACCACGTCCCCAAGGAGTTCGCCCAGGATCGCCTCGCTGCGCCCCTCAACGTAGCTCACCGCGGTATCAACCGTGGTGCCACCGGCCTCCATAAAGGCGCACAGCTGCTCCTTGGCGGCCTCTTCGTCGGTTTCCCTGCCCCAGGTCATGGTTCCCAGGGCCAGTGCGGAAACCCGCAGTCCGCTGGTGCCCACGAATCGTTGTTCCATAACTGCAAGCTTACGGGGCCTCGGGAGGTTCATTTTTCGGCGTGGCCGACGTTGGCCGCAGCGATCATGCCATAGGCTAAGCCCCGTGAACTGGTTCGAAGCGGCCTTCCTGGGCCTCATCCAAGGCTTGACAGAATTCCTCCCCATCTCCTCCAGCGCCCACCTATTTGTGGTGGGCAAGTTCCTGCCGTCCGGCGAGGACCCCGGCGCTGCTTTCACCGCCGTGAGCCAGCTGGGCACGGAAGCCGCCGTCGTCGTCTTTTTCTGGCGTGACATTGTCCGGATCATCGGGGCCTGGTACCAATCCCTCCGGGGCAAGGTGCCCCGCAATGACCCGGACGCCCGCATGGGCTGGCTGGTCATCATTGGCAGCGTGCCCATAGCACTCCTCGGAGTGGTGTTCCAGCACTACATCGAAACCTCGCTGCGAAACCTGTGGATTGTGGCCACAACGCTCATTGTGTTTGGCCTGATCCTGGCGGTGGCTGACGCCGTTGCCCCCCAGCAGCGGGAACTGAAGGACCTGACATACAAGCACGGCATCCTGTATGGCCTGGCCCAGGCCCTGGCCCTCATTCCAGGCGTCTCCCGCTCCGGCGGCACCATCACGGCCGGCCTGCTCATGGGATACACCCGTGAAGCCGCCGCCCGCTATTCATTCCTGCTGGCCATCCCGGCCGTGTTTGGCAGCGGCTTCTATGAGCTCTACAAGATTTTCGGCAAGCACGAAGGTGCCCAGGGGCCGTTTGGACTCGGGCAGACAGCCCTGGCCACCGTCATCGCATTTGTTGTGGGATATCTCATCATCGGCTGGTTCCTGAAGTTCATCTCCACCAAAAGCTTCCGCCCGTTCGTCTGGTACCGCATCGCCCTGGGACTGGCCCTCTACATGCTGCTCGGCTTCGGGATCATCACGGCATAAGGCAAGGAGGACGCTAGCGCCTAACGCCCTCCCCAAACTCGCTGCTCCCCAGCGGCTCCCACCGCTCGCAAGCTCGCCGCGGGGCCCTCGCCGCCGTGGGCCCCCACTTGGGGCCCCTCGGGCGTTAGCGCCTAACGCCCTCCCCAAACTCGCTGCGCTCGTTCGGGGCCCCTCGGGCGTTAGGCTTAGTCCCGTGAAAACTTGGAAGTCCCGCCCTGTTCCTGAACTCCCCGGCACCATGCCGGCAATGTTCCTGCATGAAACCACCCAGAACCGTGTCACAGCGCTGCCTGACGCAGAGTCGGCCAGCCTCTATGTATGCGGCATCACCCCCTACGACGCCACCCACATGGGCCACGCGGCCACCTATGTGGCCTTTGACCTGCTGAACCGGGCCTGGCGCGACGCCGGGCGCACGGTGGCCTACGTCCAGAACGTAACGGACGTGGACGATCCCCTGCTGGAGCGCGCCATTCGCGACGGCGTCGACTGGCGTGAACTGGCGGCGCAGCAAACAGCTTTGTTCCAGGCAGACATGGAAGCGCTCAATGTCATTGCGCCCGACCACTACATTGGCGCCGTCGAGGCCATCGGGTGGATTGTGCCGCAGATCCAGTCATTGGTGGATGCGGGCCTGGCCTACAGCGTTCCCGGCACCGGCGGCGAGCCCGACGGCGACATCTACTTCTCCGTCGACGCTGCCTCGGCGGCACCCCACGGCGACAGCATCGACGGCCCGTGGTGGCTGGGCCAGGTCTCCGGACTCACGGCGGAAGAGATGCTTCCCGTCTTTGCAGAGCGCGGCGGAGACCCGGACCGCCCCGGCAAGCGCAACCCGCTCGACGCCCTGCTGTGGCGCGTGGCCCGCGACGGCGAGCCGCACTGGGACGGGGCAGCCCTGGGCCAAGGCCGCCCCGGATGGCACATTGAATGCACCGTCATCGCCCAGCGCTTCCTGCCGGAGCCCTTCACCGTACAGGGCGGCGGCTCAGACCTGATCTTCCCCCACCATGAAATGGGTGCCGGACACGCCTTCGCGCTCAGCCACGTCCAAATGGCCCAGCACTACGCACACACGGGCATGGTGGGCCTGGACGGGGAAAAGATGAGCAAGTCGCTCGGCAACCTGGTCCTGGTCTCCAAGCTCAGGGCCGACGGCGTGGAACCGGCGGCCATCCGCCTGGCCATCCTCGCCAACCACTACCGCTCCGACTGGAGCTGGACGGATTCGCTGCTCAGCAACGCCCAGCACCAGCTCTCGCTGTGGCGCAAGGCCGTGGGCCAGGCACCCGAAGGCAGCGCCACCGCGCTGCTGGCCGAGGTACGGGCCGCGCTGGCAGCCGACCTTGACGCACCCAGGGCGCTGGCCGCCGTCGACCATTGGGCACAGCAGGCCCTCTCAGCAGCTCCGGGGGCGCCGGAACCGTCGGGGCGTGACGAGGCGCTGGTTTCTGATGCAGTTGAGGCCCTCCTCGGCGTGGAGCTGTAGCCCCACTACGGCCGCGCAGCTGCCTAGGGCTGTTCGCGGCCGCGCCGGCGCAGGTACCGCTCAAATTCCTTGGCGATTGACTCGCCGGTGGCTTCGGGCAGGTCCTCGGTGTCCTTCGCCTCTTCCAGCTGGCGGACGTAGGCGGCAATTTCCGGGTCACCCGCCGCCAGCTCGTTGACACCGCGCTCCCACGCGAGGGCGTCGTCGGCCAGTTCTCCCGTGGGCAGGGAAACCTGCAGGAAATCCTCAATGCGGTTCAGCAGGGCCAACTCCGCCTTGGGGGATGGCGCCTGGGCCACGTAGTGGGGCACGGCCGCCCAGAGCGACACCGTGGGCAGCCCGGCCAGCAATGCCAGCTCGTTCAGCACTCCCACAATGCCGATGGGGCCTTCATACTCCGAGGCTTCCAGCTCCAAGCGCTCGCGCAGCTCGGCATCGTCGCAGGTGGCTGTGACGGGGATGGGCCGGGAGTGGGGCACGTCCGCCAGCAAGGCGCCCACCAGCAGGACGTAGTTGACATCAAGTGCGGCTGCACGGGCCAACAGTTCGGCCGTGTACGCCCGCCAGCGGTAGGAGGGCTCCACGCCGTGGACAAAGATGACATCAACGGCGGTGCCGGGAATGGTGGCCTTGGCGATCTTCGTCACAGGCCACTTGATCTTGCGGGCGCCTGTGGGAGTTTGGCGCACTTCGGGGCGGGTGAACTGGAAGTCGTAGTAATCGTCAGGCTCGATGACGGCCACCCGCTTGGCGCCCCAGAGCCGGTGCAGGTACTTCAGCGCATCGCTGGCCGCCTCCCCGGCGTCGTTCCAGCCCTCGAAGGCCGCCAGCAGCACCGTGACACGCTCGTCCCCGGCCGCCGGCTCCAGCAGGTGCCGGCTCTCGCTTGCTTTCCCATCGTTGTCACTGCTCACGGCTCAAGCCTACGTCGGGCCGCGAGGTGCGCCACAGCACCGCGGAAAATTCACCCGGACCGTGGCGCAAAAGTTACGTACAGGCTTCCCCCGTAGACTGGGGGCATGCATTCACCGTCTGCTTCCGCCCTGCAATCAAGCCCCCTTGCAGCCGCCAGCACGCTGCCCGAACTCAAAGCCGCCCTGTGGGACATGGACGGCACCCTTGTTGACACCGAACCGTATTGGATTGCGGCGGAAATCGAATTGGTGACCGCCCACGGGGGGTCCTGGAACCTTGAACAGTCCAGCAAGCTGGTGGGCAACGCCTTGGAAACGACGGCGAAAATCCTCCAGCGCGAAGGGGTGGACCTCCCCGTCCGCGCCATCGTGGACACGCTGTCCAACGCCGTCATCGACAAGATTCGCCACCAGCTGCCCTGGCGTCCCGGCGCCTTGGAACTGCTGGCCGAACTCCACTCGCGGGGTGTGCGTTGCGTGCTGGTCACCATGAGCGAGCTCAATCTTGCCGGCGAGGTGGCGCGGGCGCTGCCCGGGCCGTACCTGGAATTTCTCGTCACGGGTGACCAGGTGGCCAACGGCAAGCCGCACCCGGAACCGTACCTCGCCGCCGTCGAACGCCTCCGCCAGGCGGACCCGTCCCTGACCGGCGCCAACTGCGTGGCCTTTGAGGACTCCATCCCCGGCGTCACCTCCGCACTGGCCGCCAACCTGGCCACAATCGCCATCCCGCACGTAGTCCCCCTGCCCGAGGACGCACGCCGCACCACCTGGGACACGCTGGACGGCAAGACGTACGACGACGTTGCCCGGGCGCTCGCTGCCCGCAGCACCATGAACGGGGCCGCCCTGTGAGCGCCGCCCCCGGAACGCGGCCCCGCCGCGAAGGCCTGGTGCTTGGTTCCGTCCGCGGGACACCCATCATTCTCGCCAATTCCTGGTACCTGATTGCCGGGTTCACCGTGCTGGTCTTTGGCCCGCAACTCCAGAACGGCTATCCGGGCCTGGGTGCGGGAGCCTACCTGGTGGCCTTCGCGTACGCCGTCCTGTTGCTGTTCTCCGTGCTGGTCCATGAACTGGCGCATGCGCTGGCCGCCAAGATGTATGGTTGGCCCACGCACAAAATTGTGCTCAACCTCTGGGGCGGGCACACGGAATTTGATTTCAGCACGGCCACGCCCGGACGCGCGCTGGTGGTTGCCTTTGCCGGTCCCGTGGGCAACTTTGTGCTCGCTGCGGCCGCCTATCCGCTCATGCTGTCCCTGCAGATGCCCACCTCACGGGCCGGCGCCATTGCCTTGCTCCTGACAAACATCTTCCTGTGGGCCAACGTGCTCATTGGCGCGTTCAACGTACTTCCCGGGCTACCCCTGGACGGCGGGCGCCTGGTGGAGTCCATTGTCTGGAAGGCCACCGGCAACCAGGAAAAAGGCACTGTGGCGGCGGGCTGGGCCGGCCGGGTCATCGTGGTCCTCCTGGTGGTGGGTGCCCTGGGTCTGCCGTACCTTCAGGGGTCCCAGCCCGATCTCACCAACACGTTCATTGTTGTGCTGCTGGCGGGCTTCCTGTGGATGGGAGCTTCAGCCTCCATCAAGGGCGCCGCCATCCGCCTCAGGCTGCCTGCCATCACGGCCAGCCGGCTTGCCGCCCCGGCCGTGAGCGCCTCGATCGACTGCAGCGTGGCCCAGTTGTGGTCGTTGCGGGGACAGTATCCGGGCGTGCCCATCGTCCTGTGCTCCGCCGACGGCCGGCCCGCCGCCGTCGTGGATGAACACGCCCTGGCGAACGTGCCGCCCAACCTTGCCGGCCACACGCTGGCTCCTGCCGTGGCACGTTCCCTGACCTCCGGGGCCCATGTTCCCGAAACGGCGTCCGGGGCCGAACTGGTCCAATACCTTTCCCAATTGCCGGACAAGGACTACGCCGTGGTCAATGACCAGGGCAGGGTCACGGGCCTGCTCAGCCAGGCCAGGGTAGTCGCGGCCATCACCGGCAAATGACCGTGCAGTCCCCGTCCAGGCCGGTCCACAAACCTGACAGCACCTCCATCACTTTTCACGCACCTCTTCGCCCGTTAGGACACCACGCATGAGCCAGACCGAACCCACCAGCACCCTCCAGGAAGACGCCGGAACCACCCTGCCGCATGGTGCCGCCGCCCGCCGCGGCCCGTTCCGCGCCGGCGAAAGGGTCCAGCTGACGGACGAGCGCGGCCGCATGAACACCATCACGCTCACTCCCGGCACGGCGTACCACACACACAAGGGATTCCTCAACCACGACTCCCTCATCGGCCAGGCCGAGGGTTCCATGGTGGAAAACAACGTGGGCCAGCTCTACCAGGCGCTGCGACCGCTTTTGTCGGACTTTGTGCTGTCCATGCCGCGCGGGGCCGCAGTGGTTTATCCGAAGGACGCCGGCCAGATCATCACCATGGCGGACATTTACCCCGGTGCGCGCGTGGTCGAGGCCGGAGTCGGCTCCGGCGCGCTTTCCATCTCCCTGCTGCGCGCGGTGGGCGACTCGGGCTACCTGCACTCCTTTGAACGCCGGGAGGAATTCGCCGACATCGCGCGCGGCAATGTGGAGACCATCTTTGGCGGACCGCACCCGGCATGGCGGATTTCGCTGGGTTCCTTCCAGGATGAAGTGGTGGCCCAGGAAGCTCCGGGCAGCGTGGACCGCGTGGTCCTGGACATGCTTGCCCCTTGGGAATGCCTGGACGCCGTGGCCACCGTGTTGGCCCCCGGGGGAGTGTGGATCAACTATGTTGCCACCGTCACCCAGCTCTCCCGCACGGCGGAAGCCATTCGCGCCGACGGCCGCTTCACTGAACCGGATGCCTGGGAGTCCATGGTGCGGGGCTGGCACCTGGAGGGGCTGGCCGTCCGCCCGGACCACCGGATGGTGGCCCACACCGGCTTCCTGATGGTCACCCGGCGCCTGGCCGACGGCGTAACAGGGCTTAACCTGAAAAAGAAGGCCAAGGCTGAATTCACCGAGGAAGACCTCAGCGCCTGGACACCCGAGGCCGTGGGGGAGCGCGCTGTTTCGGACCGCAAGCTGCGCCGGGCAGCCCGCGATGCTGCGTCCACAGTACAAACCAGGGGCACCAAGAGCAAGATCACCGACGCCGAAACCGGCGGTGGCGCCCCGGGGCACTAAGGTCGATAGTAGGAGCAGCTGGCCACGAAACGGCCAACTGCACAGGGCGGTGGTGCACCCGTCCCTCGATGCACCACCCGTTCCTTGCGGAAGGACACAACATCATGGGCGATGCGATCAACAACCTGCCGGATGCCGGGGCCTCAGGCCCCTCCGAAGGCCGCGGCACTGCGGCACACCCCACCGGTGCTGAGCCGGTGCCGCCGGCGGCGCCGCAGTACTCGGCGCCCTACGCGGCCGGGCCCGGCCAGCTTGCCGTGCTGGAGCGCCAGCTCAACGTGCTCCGGGACAAGGCCCGCAACCTGGACCGGCAGCTGTCCTCGGCCACCCAAAACAACTCCCGGCTGACCACCATGCTGGAAACGGCCAAGACGGAAATCCTCAAACTCCGCGCCGCGCTCGAGAATGACGGCCAGCCGCCGTACGGATTCGGCACCGTCCTGGCGCTCAACCCCCGCAAGCCCTCAACGCCTGCCGCCAGGTCTGGCGCAGCGGGTGGCGCCGCCGTGACGGAGGAAAGCGTTGACGTCTACGCGTCGGGGCGGAAGATGCGCGTGGGCCTGAGCCCGCTGCTGCGGATCGGGGAACTCGGGGTGGGGCAGGAAGTGCTGCTCAACGAAGCCTTCATCATCATTGCCGGCCTGGGATATGAGCGGGTTGGCGAACTCGTCACCGTCAAGGAGCTTATGGGCAGCGACCGTGTCCTGGTGGTGGGCCGCGCCGACGAGGAACGCGTGGTGAGGCTCTCCGGCGCCCTGATGGCCGGAAAGCTGCGCGTGGGCGATGCCCTGACCATTGACGGGAAAACTGGCTATGCCCTGGAGAAGGTTCCGCGCTCCGAAGTGGAGAACCTGATCCTGGAGGAAGTGCCGGACATTTCCTATTCGGACATCGGCGGGCTGGCGTCTCAGATCGAACAGATCCGCGACGCCGTCGAACTTCCCTTCCTGCACCCGGACCTCTACCGCGAGCACGGGCTCAAGGCGCCCAAGGGGATCCTGCTGTACGGCCCTCCGGGCTGCGGCAAGACACTTATTGCCAAGGCGGTGGCCAACTCGCTGGCCAAGCGGGCCCGGGAGCGCTCCGGCGTCAAGGACCAAAAGAGCTACTTCCTGAACATCAAGGGCCCGGAACTGCTCGACAAATACGTCGGGGAGACCGAGCGCCAGATCCGGCTGATCTTCAGCCGCGCCCGCGAAAAGGCCTCCGACGGCAGCGCCGTGGTGGTCTTCTTCGACGAAATGGACTCGCTGTTCCGCACCCGCGGCACGGGCGTGTCCTCCGATGTCGAAACCACCATCGTGCCCCAGCTGCTCAGCGAGATCGACGGCGTGGAGCGGCTGGACAACGTCATTGTCATTGGCGCCTCCAACCGGGAGGACATGATTGACCCGGCCATCCTGCGCCCCGGCCGGCTGGATGTGAAGGTCAAGATCAACCGGCCCGACGCCGAGGCCGCTGCAGACATCTTCGCCAAGTACGTCACCACCGAGCTGCCCTTCCACCACTTTGACGTGCAGGCCAACAACGGCAGCCTGGCGGAAACGGTGGCGGCCATGATCCAGCGCACCGTGGAGGCCATGTACGCCACGGACAAGTCCAATGAATTCCTGGAGGTCACCTACGCCAACGGCGACACCGAAATGCTCTACTTCAAGGACTTCAACTCCGGCGCCGTCATTCAAAACGTGGTGGACCGGGCCAAGAAGTATGCCATCAAGGACCTGCTGCTCAGCGGTGAGAAGGGCATCCGCATTGAGCACATGCTCCGGGCCGTGGTGGATGAATTCCGCGAACACGAGGACATGCCGAACACCACCAACCCGGACGACTGGGCAAGGATTTCGGGCAAGAAGGGCGAAAGGATCACCTACATCCGCACCATTGTCCAAAGCAAGGAAGGCCAGCTGCCGGGTCGGACCCTGGAGACGGTCAGGAACACGGGACAGTACCTGTGAGCGCTGTCCGCGTCATGGGGGCGGAGACCGAGTATGGGATCCACACTCCCGGCAACAGTTCCTTCAACGCCACCTGGCTGTCCACCCAGGTGGTCCATGCCTACTCCAAGGAGACGGGGCACCGGGCAGCGGCCGGCGGGGAAACGCGGTGGGACTACACGGATGAGGACCCCCTGGCCGACGCCCGCGGCTGGGTCCTGCCCAGGCAGGAGGCGGACCCCTCCCAGCTCACTGATTCCGAACCAGAGCTGACGGCCGCCCAGATTGCCCTGGAAGGCGGTGTTGCCCTGGACCACAGCGGGCCACTGATGATGAACATGGTGCTGGGGAACGGCGCGCGCCTCTATGTGGACCACGCCCATCCCGAATATTCCTCCCCGGAAGTGACCAACCCGCTCGACGCCGTCCGCTGGGACGCTGCCGGGGACGTGGTGGCGCTGGCCGCCATCCGCCGCATTGCCGCGACGCAGGGACTGCCGCCCATCAACCTGTACAAGAACAACACGGACAACAAGTCAGTTTCCTACGGCAGCCACGAAAACTACCTGGTGCCCAGGCACGTCCCGTTCAACAGCATCGTCACGGGGCTCACGCCGTTCTTCGTGACCCGCCAGCTCATGTGCGGTGCGGGCAGGGTGGGGCTGGGCCAGGACGGCTCCGGCCACGGCTTCCAGCTCAGCCAGCGTGCGGACTTCTTTGAGGCGGAAGTCGGCCTGGAAACCACCATCCGCCGCCCCATTATCAACACCCGGGATGAGCCGCACTCCGTGGTGGACAAGTACCGGCGGCTGCACGTCATCATTGGCGATGCGAACCTCAGCCAGGTGTCCAACTACCTCAAGTTCGGCACCACGGCCATAGTGCTGGACATGATTGAGCAGGGCACCGCCCCCGTGCTCGCATTTGCCGACCCCGTGGCAACGCTCAAGGACGTCAGCCATGACTGGCAGCTCCGGGCCAAGCACCTGCTCCGTGACGGGCAGAGGGTCACGGCCCTTGAGGTCCAGCGGCTCTACCTTGAGGCCGCCAAGGAACACTGTGCAGCAAACGGCTCCTCACATCCGGACACGGGGGACGGGCACACGGCCGCCGTCCTGGCCAGGTGGGAGGACGTCCTCACGGCCCTGGCCGCCGATCCCATGACGCTGGCGAACCAGCTGGACTGGGTGGCCAAACTGAGCCTGCTGCAGCAGTACCGGGCCCGCGACAACATGGCCTGGAATGATCCACGCCTGGCCCTGATCGACCTGCAGTGGGCCGACATCCGCCCGGAAAAGGGACTGTACTACAAGCTGCTGCAACTGGGCCGCATGGAACGGCTGGTCACTGACCAGTCCATTGCCCACGCCGCGGAACAGCCGCCCGTGGACACACGCGCCTATTTCCGCGGGCAGTGCATCCAGCGATACGGCGAAAGCGTAGTGGGCGCCAGCTGGGACTCCGTCATCTTCGAGCTGCCCCACCAGCGCCGGCTGCAGCGTGTGCCCACCAAGGAGCCGCTGCGCGGCACGCGTGAACTTACGGGGGAGCTGTTTGAGACCAGCCCGGACGCCGAAACGTTCCTGGGCAGGCTGCTCGCCGGCGCTCCCTGAACCGTCCCCCGGACACACTTGGGGAGCATGGGCCAAACAGTGCGCAGCCGTGGCAGGATGGAAGTGAAGGATCCATCCTGAAAGGACACATCATGGCTTCGCAGGAACAAAAGAACGTTTCCTCCCGGACTGAGGAGGAACAAGTCGACGAGGCCCCGCTGCCCACACCGGCCCCGGACTCCGGAGCCGCCCAGGCTGCCACCTCGGGCGTGGATGACCTGCTGGATGAAATTGACGGCGTGCTTGAATCAAACGCCGAGGAATTTGTCCGCGGATTCGTCCAAAAAGGCGGCCAGTAGCCCACCATGGATGCCCACCAAAGGAACGTCATCCCGTCGCTGGAAACCGCAGGCTCGTCGTCGTCGTTCCTTGATTTTGTCACGCAAAACAACCCGGGCCTGCTGCCCTTTGGCCGCCCCCTGCCAGCCGGCCAGCTGCCCCCCGTGCCCCACGGCACCACCATCGTGGCGCTAACCTTCGCCGGCGGCGTGGTGATGGCGGGGGACCGGCGCGCCACCATGGGCACCATGATCGCCAACCGCCACATTGAGAAAGTGTTCCCGGCCGACAGGTACTCGGTGCTGGGCATCGCGGGAACGGCCGGAATTGCCATCGACATTGTCAGGCTCTTCCAGGTGGAACTGGAGCACTACGAAAAGATTGAGGGCACGCTCCTCAGCCTGGAGGGCAAGGCCAACCGCCTCGGCGCCATGATCCGGGCCAACCTGCCCATGGCCCTCCAGGGCCTCTCCGTGGTGCCGCTTTTCGCCGGGGTGGAAACAGCCAGCAGGGAAGGCAGGCTGTTTTCCTACGACGTCACCGGCGGCAGGTACATCGAGCTGGAACACCACAGTGTGGGATCCGGTTCCGTGTTTGCCCGCGGCGCCTTGAAAAAGTTGTGGCGCCCGGACATGGACGCCGCCACCGCCGTGGCCGTTGCGGTGGAGTCCCTGGTGGATGCCGCCGATGACGATTCCGCCACGGGCGGGCCGGACCTGGTCCGCAAGCTCTGGCCGGTGGTCTATGTGGTGACGGACGACGGCGCCACCCGGGTTTCCGAGGAGGCGCTGGCTGCCGCGGTGCAACAGATTGTTGACCGGCGCATGGTTGAAGGAAGGGAGGCCTGAGATGTCCCAGCAATTTTATGTGTCCCCCGAACAGGTCATGAAGGACCGCGCCGATTTTGCCCGCAAGGGCATCGCGCGCGGGCGTTCGGTGGTGGTGCTCGGCTATGGGGGCGGCGTTGCCCTGGTGGCCGAAAACCCTTCACCGACGCTGCACAAAATCGGGGAGATCTACGACCGGATCGGCTTTGCCGCGGTGGGCAAGTACAACGAATTTGAGAGCCTCCGCCAGGCCGGCGTGCGCTATGCCGATGTGCGCGGCTACTCCTACGACAGGTCGGACGTGAGCGCACGCGGCCTGGCCAGCGTGTACGCCCAAAGCCTGGGCACCGTGTTCACTGCCGAACAAAAACCGTTTGAAGTGGAGCTGGCAGTGGCGGAAGTGGGCGCCACCCAGGCCGAGGACCACATCTTCCGGCTCACCTTTGACGGTTCCATCGCCGACGAGTCCGGCTACCTGGCAATGGGCGGGAAGGCGGAGATCGTCCAGCAAAAGCTCGCCGACACCTGGGAGCCGGGGGCAACCCTCGCCCAGGTCCTCAAGTGGGCCGTTGACGCACTCCAGGCCCCGCACCAGGACGGCTCGGACAGCAGCAACGGGGCCGAATCCCTGGGGGCCGCCAATCTCGAAATGGCTGTCCTGGAACGCAATGTTGTCGAGGTCAGGGGCACCCACCGCGCCTTCCGCCGGCTGGGTCCGGACGCCGTGCAGCAGATGCTCGCATCCGGGGGAGGGGACTAGCCATGGACAGGCGCATCTTCGGCATAGAAACGGAATTCGGCATTGCCTATTCGGCTCCGGGGCAGCGGCCCCTGACGCCCGAGGAAGTGGCCCGCTACCTGTTCCGCAAGGTGGTGAGCTGGGGCCGGTCCTCCAATGTGTTCCTGCCCAACGGCTCCCGCCTGTACCTGGATGTAGGCTCCCACCCCGAATATGCCACAGCCGAATGTGACAGTGTGGAACAGCTCATTGCGCATGACCGTGCCGGGGAGCTGATTCTCCATGACCTGGTCACGGAGGCGCAGTCCCGGCTTGCCCTTGAGGGCCACTCCGGGAAAATCTTCCTCTTCAAGAACAATGTCGACTCCGCCGGCAATTCCTACGGCAGCCACGAAAATTACCTCATCACCCGGCGGGGCGAGTTCAACCGGCTGGCCGACATCCTCATTCCCTTCCTGGTGACCCGCCAGCTCATTGCCGGTGCGGGCAAGGTGCTGGGCCCCCAGCAGGGCGGCCATTTCGCCTTTTCCCAGCGGGCCGACCACATTTGGGAAGGTGTCTCTTCGGCAACCACCCGCTCCCGGCCCATCATCAACACCCGCGATGAACCGCACGCCGACGCCGAACTGTACCGGCGCTTGCACGTGATCGTCGGGGACTCCACCATGTCCGAGACCACCACCATGCTCAAGGTTGGCACGGTGGACCTGATCCTGCGCATGGTGGAGGCCGGGACCATCATGACGGACATGCGCATGGAAAACCCCATCCGCAGCATCCGGGAAATCTCCCACGACCTGACGGGCAAGCACGCTGTGAAGATGGCTGACGGGCGCACCATGACGGCCATCGACATCCAGCGCCACTATCTGGGAAGGGTGGGCGCCTTTGTCCGCTCCCACGGCGCCCACAACGCCCTGGTGCCGCGCATCCTTGACCTGTGGGAGAGGACCCTGGACGCCATCGAGACGCAAAACTATTCGGGCATCGACACCGAAATCGACTGGGCCATCAAGCGCAAGCTGCTTCAGGCCTATGCAACCCGGCACGACGTGGACCTTGGCTCGGCCAGCGTGGCCCAGCTGGATTTGCGCTACCACGACATTTCCCCCGAACGCGGCCTGTTCAACGTCCTGGAACGCCGCGGCGCTGCCGCCCGGGTCACCACCGACGCAGCCATCGAGGACGCCAGGGAGACGCCGCCCGCCACCACGCGGGCCAGCCTGCGCGGGCGCTTTGTGTCCGCGGCCCGGGAATCCGGCCGCGACTACACGGTCGACTGGGTGCACCTGAAACTCAATGACCGTTCGCACCAGACCATCCTGTGCAAGGACCCGTTCAAGAACAGCGACGAACGCGTGGACGCCCTGATCGACTCACTGCGCCCTGACGCCTAGCAGCGGACAGGCAACATCCAGACTTGGCGGCTAAGCTGGACGCGCCCGCAATTGCAGCAACGAGCGGGCAGCAACGCAAAAACTTCACCCGTCCTGCCATCGAAAGTGTCTCTGTGCGTCGAATTCTTGCACTCCTCCTGCCCTTGCTCCTGCTCGTGACAGCGTGTTCATCCGGAAACTCCTCCTCGCCGTCCTCGGCGTCAGCAACCGGCAGCCCCGTTGCCGTGCCGGCGTCGAACGCGGCAGCCCTGGCCTCCGTCAAGGTGGTGGACCAAGGCAAGCTCAAGGCACCGAAGGTCACCTTCACCATGCCGCTGGCCGTCAGCGCCGAATCCATGAAGGTGGTCCAGGACGGCACGGGTGCCAAGGTCGCCGACGGCCAGGTCATGGAGTTCCACGAGATCGCCCTTGACACCAAGACCGGCAAGACCCTCGGGGAGAACTTCAGCAAGGCTGCCGGCAGCAGCCTCACACTGTCCCCGACCTTCAAGGCGCAGTACCCGCTGGTTTACACCACCTTTGCCAGCGTCAAGGTCGGTGCCTTCATTGCCTATGCAACCCCCGCCACGCCGGCCGTCCCTGCCACGGCGTCCGCACCCGCCCAGGCTGCACAGCCGGCCTCGCTGAGCGTCTTCCAGGTCACTGCCACGAAGGACCCCGCCAAGCTCATGAGCGCCGCGGATGTCGCCGCCCTGGCCAAGGCCGGCGGCCTGCCCACGGCAAAGTTTGACGCCAAGGGCATCCCGAGCATCACCATTCCGAAGAAGTCCGCCCCGGAAAACCTGGCCGTCCAGGTCCTGACCGAGGGCACGGGCGAGGTCATCAAGGCCACCGACTCCATCTCCGCCAGCTACACCGGCTGGGCCTGGTCCGACAGCAAGAAGTTTGACTCCAGCTTTGACAAGGGCGCCCCCGTCACGTTCAGCCTGGCGCAGGTCATCCCCGGCTGGACCATGGGCCTGGCAGGCCAGAAGGTGGGCTCCACCGTCATGCTGAGCATCCCCTCCACCCTGGCCTACGGCGACAACCCCTCCCAGGGCCAGCCCGCCGGAGCCCTGGTGTTTGTTGTTAAGATTGACGCGAAGAAGTAATCACCCCCAACTACGCAAGGAGCACCATGTCCTTTGGTACCCGCGACTACGACCGCACCAAGCCTGAAATAGACTTCCCGGACCACGCCGTCCCCACTGAACTGGTGATTGAGGACCTCATTGAGGGCACCGGCACCGAAGTGGTTCCCGGCAGCACCGTCTCCACCCACTACGTCGGCGTGGCCTTCTCCACCGGCGAGGAATTCGACTCCTCGTGGGGCCGCGGCACGCCGCTGGACTTCCGCGCAGGCGTTGGCCAGGTCATCCAGGGCTGGGACCAGGGCCTGATTGGCATGAAGGTGGGCGGGCGCCGCCGCCTCGAAATCCCCTCCGAGCTGGCGTACGGCTCCCGCGGGGCCGGCGGGGCCATTGGCCCGAATGAGGCCCTGATCTTCGTTGTGGACCTGGTGGCTGTCCGCTAGCTTCCACCCAGCAGCTTTGCTGCCGGGCACCGCGCCGGCCCCCAAGTTCCGCTTGGGGGCCGGCCTTTTGCGTCCTGCCGACACTGCGCCCAGTAGGCTGGTGCTGTGTCAAGCAAAATCTCAGCGACGGAACGCATGCTCAACCTGGTCATTGCCCTGCTGGGCACCAGCCGCGGGCGCAGCCGGCACTTCATCCGGGAGAATGTCAACGGCTATGCACGCACCGCCGCCACGGCTGCGCTGGAGGCAACGGCCGGGCCGGCCTTCGAGCGCATGTTTGAACGCGACAAGGACACCCTGCGCGAGGTGGGCATTCCCATCACCACCACCACCAGTTTTGACGAGGAGGACCAGGAACAGGTCCTGTACCGGATCAAGCCGGCGGACTACCGAGTTCCCGAGGTCAGGCTGAGCGAAGATGCCATGACAATGCTGGCCGTCGCCGCCAACTTGTGGTCCGAAGCGGCGTTTAGCGCCGCCGCGCAGTCCGCCCTGCGCAAGGTCGCCACCCGGGCGGGCCTGGGCTGGTACGACGACGAAGCCACCGTCCAGTCCAGGGTGCGCACCCTTGAGCCGGCATTCGAACCACTCTGGACAGCCCTGCGTGAAAGCTCGGAGGTCACCTTTGACTACCGCCCGGCCGGTGCGGCGACAACCACTTCACGTGCTGTCCAGCCGTGGGGATTGGGCAGCAAGTACGGCGAGTGGTACCTCTCCGGTTTCGACACGGCCCGGGGTGCTCAGCGCAATTTCCGTCTTTCCCGAATCACCTCGTCCGTGGTTCCGGGGCCCGCCGGCTCCTTTGAACGTCCGGAGGGCTTCTCCATCGCCTCCGTGCTGGACGCCCTCGGCTCAGGCACGGTGCACACCGCACGCATCAGCGTGCCCGCAGGGACCGTCCACGAGCTGCGGACCAGGGAGGGTGCCACAGTCGAAACCGACGGCGCCGTCCCCGGTAGGGACATATTGACCGTCGCCTACCGCGAGCCCGAACTCATGGCAGCTGACCTCGCCTCGCTTGGAGCGGGAGCCGCTGTCATTGAGCCGGGCACACTCCGCCAGGCCGTGGCCGGAAGCCTGCAGGCCGCCCTGGCAGCCGCCGAAGAGCCAACGCCGCTGCCGGCCGGCACAATTGCCGCGGGGACCTCCGGCGCCCTTCCGCCCCTTGGCCCGGCACTGCCGCGCACCCCCGCCAAGCGGAACACGACACGCGACAGGCTGGTCAGGCTGCTGTCCATGGTGCCGTTCATGGTGGCCAACCCAGGCATTCCCGAGGAGGAACTCTGCTCCGAATTCGGCATTTCCGGACGGGAGCTGGAGGCTGACCTGGGCACCCTCATGGTCAGCGGCCTGCCCGGCTATCTTCATGGTGACCTGATGGATGTCACGACGGAACACGGGCAGGTATTCATCCGTGACGCCGAAACGCTCGCCAGCCCGCTGCGCCTGACCCAGGAAGAGGCATGCGCCCTGCTGGTGGGGCTGGACGCGCTCAAGGCAGTGCCGGGCACCGACAAGGCCGATGCCCTGCAAGAGGCCATCACCCAAGTCAAGAGGGTGGCGGGGCCGGATGCCTGGCTGGCCGACGCCGTCGCACTTCAGCTGCTTACCGGCACCCAGGCGGAGACGATTTCCGTGCTTCAGGGACTCATCCGGGACGGGCAGGCGTGCCATGCCGGCTACCTGGTGCGCAGCCGCGACGAGCTCACGCAGCGCACCATCGAACCGCGGCGCATCTACTCCATCGACTCCACCTGGTACGTGCGCGCCTGGTGCCGGACTGCCGGCGCCCTGCGCAGCTTCAGGGTGGATTTGCTCAGCAATCTCACCCCTGCCGGCCCGCAGCTCAATCCCGCCCCGGACACCGCTGTGGATGGGGGAAGCGACGGTGCCCCCTACACACCGGGCGACCACGACCATGAAGTACTGCTGCTTGCCGAGAGTTCCACTGCCGGGCGGCTTGCCCCGGCCTACAACGCCACCCTGCACCGCCTCGTCGGGGCAGCCGGCGGGGAGATGGCCGTTCGCATGCTGGTGGGGGAGCCCGCGACCATTCCGCCGCTGCTGGCCCGCCTGGCAGGGCATGCCAGGGTGGTGCACCCGCCGGAATTGCGCGAAAGCGCCAGGGCATGGCTTGCGGCAGCTGCCGCCAGCTATGCCGGGGAAGGCAGTGCGCATCACGCTGTGGGCGAAAGCTCACCGGCAACACCCGGACTGGACGGATAGAATCGGCCCATGCCTTGGTGGTTTTGGATAGTCCTGTGGATTGCGCTGACGGCGCTGTCGCTCCTTTTTGTCGCCGCGCTGGGGTTCAAGGTGTGGCGTGATGCCACCAAAACCATGCATGCGGCCACTGCCATGGGCGACGCCCTCAACGCGCACTGGGACGATCGCAGCCGGAAGCTGAAGGCAGTGCACGTCACAGAGCCGCGAACCACCGTTCCGGGCGCGGCGGTTTTTGCAACGCCTGAACAAATGAAGGATGATTACCTAGCCGCCAAGGAAGAACGGCAACTTGCCCGGCTCCAACGGCGCGTCGCCCGCAGGAAAGAACGCGGACAGCTCCAATCCTTGCGCGACATCAAAGCTTTGGAAGACGTAGGATGAACCAAAAGGAAAGGCGTTAAACCGTGGGAAGACTTTTTGAGAGCCCTTGGGCGATCACCATCATCATCATCGTAGTTTTGTTGCTGTTCGCAGCACCCAAGCTGCCGGGCATGGCACGCAGCCTTGGCCAGTCCATGCGGATCATCAAGTCCGAGGTCAAGGAAATGAAGAACGACGGCAAGGACGAGAAGCCCTCCGCCGCGCCGGGCACGGATGCGCCGATGGAAGGCAAGATCGTCAACAACCCGGCGCAGCCTGACAGCAACACGGGCGACGGTACCGGAACCGGTACCGGCGCTCAGTCATAGATACCGCCACAGCACCGGTGAACGGGCACAAGGGCCGGAAAGCCAATCCGGAAGGGCGGATGCCGCTCAAGGCGCACTTGATCGAAGCCCGCAACCGGCTTTTCAAGAGTGCCCTGGCGATGCTGCCGGGCGTGGTCATCGGGTGGATCCTTTACGATCCGATGATGGAGGCCATCACCCAGCCGTTGCGGGACATCAGCACTGAGCGCCACATTGTGGCGTCGCTGAACTTTGAGGGCGTCACCACCTCCTTTGACCTGAAGATCCAGATCTCGCTGATTTTGGGCCTGATCATCGCCTCTCCCGTGTGGATTTACCAGCTGTGGGCCTTCATCACCCCCGGGCTGACCAAAAAGGAACGCCGTTACACGCTGTCCTACATGGCGGCTTCGGTTCCGCTGTTTCTGGCCGGCATCTTTGTGGGCTGGATCATCTGGCCCAACATTGTCCGCGCGCTGACGTCCTTCACCCCGCCCGGGGGCACCAACATCATGAAGGCCATCGACTTCCTGCAATTCGCCCTGCAGCTGATGCTGTTCATGGGCGTGGCCTTCCTGGTCCCCGTGCTGTTGTTTGCCCTCAACGCCATTGGCCTGGTCCGGGGCACCACCTACCTCAAGGCGTGGCGCTTCACCATCCTCGGCGTCACCATCGTCTCCGCCATGGCCGCCCCGGGCTCCGACGTCATGTCCATGTTCTTCCTGGCCGCCCCCTTGCTGGTCCTGTACTTTGGCGCGATCGGGCTGTGCATCCTCAATGACAAACGCCGCGACCGCCGGGCTGCAAAGCGGGCCAATGAGACGGACGCCACGGCTGACATTGCCACGCCGCTGACGGACCTCGAGGAACTGTAGGAAGCGTGAGGCCCGGCGGTCCGCCGTCGTCCTTTGGGCGGCGGGTCCTGACGTAGGCTGGAAGCATGCCAATGCCTGACCTCCCCACACCTGCCGAGCGTTACGCGGCTTCCCGGGACGCCTCCGCGGACTCGGGAACCCTGCTGGGAAGCTTCAAGCAGACCTTTGACTTTGACCTTGACGACTTCCAACTCACCGCGTGCCGTGCCATGGTGGCAGGCCGCGGTGTTTTGCTGGCAGCGCCCACCGGGGCCGGCAAGACCATTGTGGGCGAGTTTGCCGTCTATCTGGCCCTTGCCGGCGGCAACAAGGCCTTCTACACCACCCCCATCAAGGCCCTGAGCAACCAGAAATACCAGGAACTGGCCCGCAAGTACGGGCCCGAGAATGTGGGCCTGCTGACGGGGGACACAAGCATCAACTCCGAGGCGCCCGTGGTGGTCATGACCACCGAGGTGCTGCGCAACATGCTCTACGCTGACTCGGACACCCTCTCCGGGCTGGCGTACGTGGTCATGGATGAGGTCCACTACCTGGCGGACAGGTTCCGCGGGGCCGTCTGGGAAGAAGTGATCATCCACCTGCCCAGCGAGGTTTCAGTGGTCTCCCTGAGCGCGACAGTGTCCAACGCGGAGGAGTTTGGGGCGTGGCTGGGCACCGTCCGGGGAGACACGGCCGTGGTGGTCTCCGAGCACCGGCCCGTTCCGCTGTGGCAGCATGTGATGGTCCAGCGCGACATCGTGGACCTGTTTGCCACCAACCAATCCTTCGACGAGGCGGCTGCGGAAATTGCGGCCAGCCCGGATGCCACGGCCGCAACCGCCGTGCCGCCGCGCTTCAAGGTCAATCCTGAACTGCTCAAGCTGGCCCGGAGCGAATCCGGCGGCTCGCACCGCAGCCGGCAGTCCTACGGTGCCAGGGCCGGGCGCCGGGAACGCAGGGACCGCTACGGTTCCGACCACTCCTCCGCGGGCACGGGGATGGTCAAGCGGGCCAGCCGGCCCCAAGTGATCAGGGCGCTGGAAAGCCGGGACCTGCTGCCGGCCATCACCTTCATTTTTTCAAGGGCAGCCTGCGACGCCGCCGTGCAACAGTGCGCGGCCGCCGGCCTGTGGCTGACCACCCCGGCCGAACGCAGTGAAATTGCCGACCGCGTTGATGCCGCCACCGCCCAGCTGCCCGATTCCGACAAGGAAGTGCTGGGCTACTGGGCGTGGCGCGACGGGCTGCTGCGCGGCCTGGCCGCCCACCATGCCGGCATGCTGCCCAGCTTCAAGGAAGTGGTGGAGGGGCTGTTTGCCGACGGACTGATCCGCGCCGTGTTTGCCACCGAAACGCTGGCCCTGGGCATCAACATGCCTGCCCGCACCGTGGTGCTGGAGAAGCTGGAGAAGTTCAACGGAGAGGCCCATGTGGGCATCACCGCGGGCGAATACACACAGCTGACGGGCCGGGCGGGCCGGCGGGGGATCGACGTCGAAGGGCACGCAGTGGTGCTGTGGCAGCCGGGCACCGACCCGACCGCCGTGGCCGGGCTGGCCTCGCGGCGCACCTATCCGCTCAATTCCAGCTTCCGCCCCACCTACAACATGAGCATCAACCTCATGGCGCAATTTGGCCGCCAACGGACCCGCGACATCCTTGAATCGTCCTTCGCGCAGTTCCAGGCAGACCGCTCCGTGGTCGACCTGGCCCGGCAGGTCCGCTCCCGCGAGGAATCCCTGGCCGGGTACGAGAAGTCCATGAGCTGCAGCCGCGGCGACTTCACCGAATATGCCAGGCTCCGCCGTGAGCTCTCCGACCTGGAATCCGGTGCTTCCAAAAACCAGGCCCGGCAGCGCAAGGCCCTGGTGGCCGAGTCGATGGCCCGGCTTCGTCCCGGGGACGTGATCATGGTGCCGGCAGGGCGCAACCCGGGCCACGCCGTCGTGCTGGTGGCTGATCCGCAGTCCCGCGAGCCGCGCCCCGGCGTTCTTTCGGAGAACCGCGAAGTCCGCCGCCTGGGCATCCACGAACTCCACGGCCCGGCCGGGGTGCTGGCCCATGTGCGCATTGGCAAGGGTTTCAATGCCAAGCTCCCCAAGGACAAGCGCAATCTGCTGGCCGCCGTGCAGGATGCGCTCGCGCAGGCTGCCACACAGCCCCCGGACCGCCAGGCGGCCTTCGCGATGTCCGGCACTGCCCGTGGCCAGGAGGATGCCATCGACACCCTGCGCCGGGCGCTGCAGGCCCACCCGTGCCATGGCTGCCCGGACCGCGAGGACCATGCGAGGTGGTCCGAACGGTGGTGGAAGCTGCGCCGGGAGACGGACGGGGTGGTCCGGGCCATCCAGGCACGCACCAACACGATCGCCAAGACCTTCGACCGGGTCAGCGAACTACTGGCCGCCTACGGCTTCGTCGAGACGGACGACGGCGGCAACCTGCGCCCCAGCGCGGACGGCCAGCGGCTGCGGCGCGTCTATGGCGAAAAAGACCTCCTGATCGCCCTGGCCCTGCGTGAAGGCGCCTTCGACGACCTGGACGCGGCCGAGCTGGCGGCCTTTGCCAGTGCACTGGTTTTCCAGGCCAAGAGGGACGACGGCGGCATGCGGCCCAGGATGCCCAGCATCAGCCTGGAGACTGCCGTGGATGCCGTGGTGCGGCTCTGGTCGGTGCTGGAGGATGCCGAGGAATCGCACCGGCTGCCCTTGACGGGGGAGCCGGAGCTGGGGCTTGTCTGGCCCATGTTCAAGTGGGCCAAGGGGCGCACGCTGCAGGACTCGCTCAAGGGTACGGACCTGGCTGCCGGCGACTTTGTCCGGTGGACCAAGCAGGTCATTGACCTGCTGGACCAGCTGGCCACGGTGCCGGGAATGCAGGGGGACTTCCCCCGGTTGTGCATTTCGGCCATCGAGCTGGTGCGTCGCGGAGTGGTGGCCTACACCACCGTCGTGGAGTAGGCCACCAGGGCAGCCTTCATCGGCCCACGCCCCGCTGCCGGGCAATGGATTAATCGAAAAGTTCCTGAAAGGACCCACCCAGCCATGTCACTCACCATGTACCGCAACGGTTCCGTCTACAGCGCAGGGGACCCGTTTGCCACGGCCATGCTGGTGGACGGCGACACCGTGGCGTGGGTAGGTTCCGAACATGCCGCAACCTCGCTGCTGGATTCGCGCATGCACGTCATCGACCTGGGCGGTTCACTCATCACCCCGGGGTTTGTGGACTCCCACGTCCATGTCACGGAGACAGGCCTGGCGCTGGACTCGATTGACCTCTCCGGGGCACGCTCCGCCCAGGACGCCCTGGAGCTGGTGGCACAGGCAGCTGCCGCCACCACCGGCATTGTGCTGGGGCACGGCTGGGACGACTCGTCCTGGCCCGCCGGCGTCCGCCTCGGCGCCGCGGAACTGGACAGGGCAACGGGCGGCCGTGAGGTGTACCTGGCCCGCATTGACGTCCACTCGGGCATTGTTTCGGCAGCCCTGGCCGCACGGCTGGGCCTGGCCGGACTCCCCGGATGGGACGGGGCCGGCCTTGTCTCCGGCGCCGCGCATGCGGCCGCCCGCGATGCAGCACGCCAGCTTGCCCCCGCCGACCGCCGCCGGGTCCAGGAACGTGCACTCCGCCACGCGGCTTCCAGGGGCTACGTGGCCCTGGCGGAGATGGCGGCGCCCCACGTCGGCTCGGCGGCAGACCTGGCCCAGCTGGCCAGCCTGACGGCCTTTGATGCCACGGACGCCTTCCCCGAAGTACTGCCCTATTGGGGGCAGGCGGTCTCGAACGCCGGGGAGGCCAGGGAACTGCTGGCGTCGCTCGGAACGCCCGTGCTCGGCCTGGCGGGGGACCTGAACATTGACGGCTCCCTCGGCTCACATTCGGCCTTCCTGCGCGAGCCGTATGCGGACGCCGCCGACGGCCGCGGACAGGCGCACCTCACCGTCGAGGAGGTGGCCGCCCACCTGGCCGCCACCTCGGAACTGGGCATCCAGGGCGGCTTCCACATCATCGGGGACGGCGCCATGGAGATCGCCGTCCAAGGGCTGGCGCTGGCTGCCCAGCGCGTGGGCATTGAGAAGGTGCGGGCTGCCGGCCACCGCTTTGAGCACGCTGAAATGGTCGACGACGGCGCCATGGCGGCACTGGCCCACCACGCCGTCACGGTTTCCGTCCAGCCCGCCTTTGACGCCCAGTGGGGCGGTGAGGACGGGCTGTACGCCCGGCGCCTGGGGTCCGGCCGGGCAGCCACCATGAACCCGCTGGCCCGCTTCTACGCCGCCGGGGTGCCCATCTGCTTCGGCTCGGACGCCCCCGTCACACCACTGAGCCCGTGGGACAGCGTCCGGGCTGCGCTGAACCACCACCAGCCCGGACAGCGGATCTCGGCCCGTGCCGCGTTCATTGGCCACACCAGGGCGGGGTGGCGTGCGGCCCGTGGCACCAACCCCCTCCTGGGCCAGTTGGGGCCCGGTGCGCCTGCCAGTTTCGCCGTGTGGGAAATTGAGGAACTGATGGTCCAGGTTGCCGACGAACGCGTGCAGTCCTGGTCCACGGACCCGCGGGCGCGCACGCCGCTGCTGCCCGCTCTCGACACGGAAAACGACCCACGCTGCCTGCAAACGGTCCACCGCGGCCGGGAACTCTTCGCCGCAACCGACTTCGCCTAGCTCCACAGCTGTCCGGGCGACACGCCGGGGCCGACACGCCCGCCGAAGCAAGTTTTTGCAGACGCCAAATGTGCCCCTGAACTGCGGCGATGCACATCGGCGCAGGTCACGTCCGCATTGACAGCAGGCCTGGGGACAATTAGTTTTTATTGAAGCGGACACCCCGAACGGGGCTCCCAAGCCGGTCAGGGGAAACCGCGGGCCGGTGCTTTGGGAATGGGTTCACGCGCCAGTAGAAAACAAACAAGGACTCCGGCCCGCCGCCGGACCCTGCTTGGCCCGAAGGCGCGTGGGCCCATTCCTTTCCCGCAGCCCCGCCTTGGCCGTGCGCGCTGCCACGCCCGTCCTCCCGCCCTTCGCTCCCATGAGCGTCCCCTATACTGGGGACGTGGCGCCTCACTGCTGCCGCACGGACTTTTCAAGTCCCCTGCAGCCCAGGCCGGCAAGCACCTTTCGGTTTGGCGCCCCTTTTTTTGCTACCCACACGGAAAGGCACCATTCTGTTGCGTGTCCTGACAATCATCCCCACCTACAACGAGCTCGAGTCACTGCCGAAGACCCTCGCCCGGCTCCGTGCGGCCGCGCCCCAGGTCGACGTGCTGATAGCCGATGACAACAGCCCGGACGGGACAGGCGCGCTGGCGGATGAGTTGGCCTCAGCAGACCCCCAGGTGCACGTGCTGCACCGCGCGGGCAAGGAAGGACTCGGCGCGGCGTACCTGGCCGGCTTCACGTGGGGCCTGGACGCAGGCTATGACGTCCTGGTGGAAATGGATGCCGACGGCTCGCACCAGCCCGAACAGCTTCCGCTGCTGCTCGACGCCGTCGAACAGGGCGCTGACCTGGTGCTGGGCTCCCGGTGGGTTCCGGGCGGAAAGGTGGTCAACTGGCCCCTGCACCGCAAGCTCATTTCCACGTGCGGCAGCCTGTACTCCCGCATCCTGCTAGGAATCTCCGTCCGTGACATCACCGGCGGCTACCGGGCATTTCGCCGCACCACCCTGGAAGCCCTCAACTTCGACGAGGTGGAGTCGGTGGGCTACGGCTTCCAGGTGGACATGCTGTGGCGGGTGTGCCAGCTGGGCATGAAGGTGGTGGAGGTACCCATTACGTTTGTGGAACGTGAATTCGGCGCCTCAAAGATGAGCGGCAACATTGTCCAGGAGGCCATGCTCAATGTCACCAAATGGGGCCTGGCCGCCCGGTGGAAGAAGTTGACCGGCCGCAAGTAGGCCAGGCCCGCGGTCCGGGCACACAAAAAATGGCGGACGGTCCCGAAAAGGGACCGTCCGCCATTTTTGTGAGCTATTCCCTGACGATTTGCTGGCCAAGGCCGGGCGTCAGACCTTTTCGCCGCGACGCTCCCGGAGGATGGTGAGGCGGTCGGCAAGGATGGTCTCCAGCTCGGGCAGCGAGCGGCGCTCCAGCAGCATGTCCCAGTGGGTGCGGACAGGCTTGTCATTGGAGCGGTCGGGTGCTTCCCCGTTGACCAGGAGGGCTTCCTTGCCGGTCTTGGACACCCAGGTTGCCGGAATTTCAGCTTCGGAAGAGAATGTCACGAACACCTGCTCGCCGTCGGCGCAGCGGTATTCCACACGCTGCCGAGGTGCCGGCTCAACGCCCGACTCCGTCTCCATGCTTTGCGCACCCAGGCGCATGCCCCGCAAGCTACGATCGCTCATGATTTCTCCCTAATGTTGTTGCCCGCCCCTGTGGGGGAGCCGGCGTCCTGGCCCGCGCCGTGGCGTTCAACGCCCCGGCACGCACCCACGTTCCTCTTAGATTCAACGCACGGTCAGCCGCCGTTGTTCCAACGGCGCTTCCCCCGGCAAAGACAGTGCAGAAGCAGTTCCCAGGAACTGCCCCGCGGCGGCCTGAAAGTTGGCAGGCTGCGCAAAAACGCCGCGCGGCCAAGCACCCATTATACGTGCTTGGCCGCGCGGCCGGGTCCGCCTCAGGGGCGGCTGCCCGTGATTACGGCAGCTGGTCGCGGGCGACGTCCGCGGAATCGTCCGAGTCGCCGTTGGTGGAACCGAGCACGTTGCCGATGCCCTTCAGGGCCTCGCCCACTTCGCTGGGAATGATCCAGAGCTTGTTGGACGAGCCGGAGGCGATCTTTGGCAGCGTCTGCAGGTACTGGTACGCCAGCAGCTTCTGCGTCGGGTTCCCCTTGTGGATGGCGTCAAACACCTTTTGAATGGCCTGGGATTCGCCGTCTGCGCGGAGGATGGCCGCCTTGGCGTCACCTTCCGCCTTCAGGATGGAGGACTGCCGCTCACCCTCGGCCGTCAGAATGGCCGACTGCTTGGTGCCCTCGGCGGTCAGGATCGCAGCGCGGCGGTCACGCTCTGCGCGCATCTGCTTTTCCATGGAGTCCTGGATGGACAATGGCGGATCAATGGCCTTGAGCTCAACACGGCTGACACGGATGCCCCAGCGGCCGGTGGCCTCGTCCAGGACGCCGCGCAGCTGGCCATTGATCTGGTCACGGGAGGTCAGCGCCTCCTCCAGGTTCAGTCCGCCCACCACGTTGCGCAAGGTGGTGGTGGTCAGCTGCTCAACAGCCTGGATGTAGTTGGCAATTTCATAGGTGGCTGCACGCGGGTCCGTGACCTGGAAATACACCACGGTGTCAATGGAGACCACCAGGTTGTCTTCCGTGATGACCGGCTGCGGCGGGAAGGAAACCACTTGTTCGCGAAGGTCCAGCAGCGGAAGCAGCCGGTCCACAAACGGGATAAGGACCGTCAGCCCGGGATTGAGCGTGCGCTGGTACTTGCCGAGCCGTTCAACCACCCCGGCGCGTGCCTGCGGAATGATCCGCACCGAACGCACCAGGACAATGACAACGAATATCAGCAGGACTATTACTACAAAAAGCCAAACTACTGCTCCGGCTCCATCTGGCATGAAATCCCCTCTTTTCTTGTTTCATGGAAAGCTTGTTCCGTGCGCCTTTTGGCACAGGAAATTTCGTGCAGCCGCCCGGCAGCGAGGCGCTCAGGCGGTTGTTGCGGCTGTTCCCGTCGGCCGGTGCGCGCCGGGGGAGCTGATGATGGCCGTGGCGCCGTCAATCGCGGACACTTCCACCCCTGCCCCTACGGGGATTTCCGCCCCGCCGCGTATGCGCGCCGTCCAGACATCCCCGCCGATCTTGACCAGGCCGGAGTTGGTGCTGACTGCTTCAAGCACCACGGCCGGGTGGCCAATCAGGCGGTCCACATTGGAAAGCTGGTCCGCCGGCCCGCGGCGCAGGTGCGCCAGCGCGAGCGGCCTGATCAGCACGGTGGTGGCCAGCGCCACGACGCAGAAGATGACAATTTGCAGCCATAGCGGGGCATGGAACAGGAAGGCCACCAGTGCCGCCAGTGCACCAACGGACATCAGGATGAAGTAGAGGTTCAGCGTCAGCATTTCGGCAACTGCGAGCAGCAGGAACACGGTCAGCCAGATGATCCAGCCGAAGTCATTAATCCATTCGAGCATCGAGTCCCCCTTGGTGACTTAACGTACAAATGAGCCTACTACGTAAAGGTGTGAATAGCCCGTTAGATAACCGCCTGCAGGGGGATGCGCAAGGGCTCGGCGCCCACACTGGAGCTGATGCGGGCGAGGATGTCAACGCCGTCGCGCAGTTCGGCGTCACCGTAGCTGAAGGGCAGCCGCAGGAATCTCTCAAACGCCCCGTCCAGGCCAAAGCGCGGCCCGGGCACCAGGCCCAGCCCCTCGCTGCGGGCGGCCAGCGACAACGCCGAAGTGGAGATCGAACCGGTGTTGATCCACAGCGACATGCCGCCGTCGGGCACGGCCACGTCCCACTCTGGAAGCTGTTCCGCCAGCAGCCCCACCAGCAGGTCCCGGCCATGCCGCAGGGCCTTGCTGCGGCTGGCGGCCAGGAGGGGCAGGTCCCGCAAAAGCTGGGTGGCCACCAGTTGTTCAAACAAGGGCGTTCCCAAGTCCGACGACGGCCGGTTGCGCAGGAGCCTGGCGAGGACTTCGCGGCTGGCCCGGATCCAGCCGATGCGGAGACCGCCCCAGGCCAGCTTGCCCAGCGAACCGAGCGTCACCACGTGGGGGCTGAAACTGGCCATGGCGGGCATGGGGCCGCGGTCGATGTCAAGCGGTGCCGTTGTCTCATCGACCACCAGCACCGTCCCTTCGCGCTGGGCCGCGGCGGCCAGGTACTCACGTTCGTGGGCGGGCATGCTCATGCCCGTGGGATTGTGGAAGTCGGGCATCAGGAACGCCATGCTGGGGGCCGTCCTGCGGATTTGCAGCAGCGCCTCCGGCAGGTCCCAGCCGCCGTCCTGCCGGACAGGGAAGGCAACGATCCGGGCACCGAGCGAATTGAAGGTGTCCAGGGCATGGGGGTAGGTGGGCTGTTCCACCATGATCCGCTCACCGGGGGAGTACAGCGTCCGGGCGACCAGGTTCAGTGCATGCTGGGCGCCAATCGTCACCAGGACCTGGTCGGCGGAGGTGGGAACGCCGCGGTCCCGGTAGCTTTGCGCGATGGCCTCACGCAGGTCGGGGAGACCCACCATGTCGAAGCCGTCGTGGCTGAGATAGGCGGGAATTTCCTCTGCGGCTGCAGTGAAGGCGGCAGCCAGCCCGGGCCAGGCGGGTGCCGTGGCCTTCGTGAAGTCCAGCGGCAGCCCACTGTTGAGGGCGTGCTCGCCGCGTTGGCGGCCGGGCAGGATCAGGGTGCTGCCGGAGCCGCGGACACTGGCGAGGTATCCGTCGTCGCGCAGTTTTGAGTACGCGGCAGCCACAGTGGTGCGGCTGAGGGCCAGGGCGTTGCTGAGTTCACGTTCAGCCGGCAGCCTGGCCCCGCTGGAAAGCCGGCCGTCCATGAGCAGTACGCGGATCCTGTCAGCCAGGGCCCGGTAGGCCGGCCCCGCCTGCCGCCATTCACCCAGTTCGCGGGCCAGTCGCCGTCCGGTGACGAAAGTGTTCATAAAGCCACCTTAGACGAATTGGCACTACTGCATAAGGCCAGTTTCCCTAGACTTGACTCATGCACCGTTTCTTCACGACCCAATTTCTTCCCGTCCGCCTACTGAGGCTGCTGGTGGGCCTGGCCCTCTATGGCACGGCCATGGCGCTCATGATCCGCGGCAACATCGGGGCCTCGCCGTGGGACGTGTTTGCCCAGGGGGCGTCGCGCACCACAGGGATCTCATTTGGCTGGTGCACCATCATCATCAGTGGAATCGTGCTTTTGTTTTGGATTCCCCTCAAGCAAATGCCGGGCTTCGGCACCATTGCCAATGCCATCCTCATTGGCATCTTTGCCGACATGGGGCTGGCTGTCATTCCCCAGGCAGACCACCTGGTCCTCCAGGCCGGCCTGTTCATTGCCGGGCTATTCATCCTGGCGTTTGCCACAGCCCTTTACATTGGTGCCGGACTGGGCCCCGGCCCTCGCGACGGCCTCATGACCGGGCTGGTCCGCGTGTCAGGCAAGCCCGTGTGGATGATCCGCACCAGCCTGGAACTGTCAGTGGTGGTGGTTGGCTTCTTCATGGGCGGCGTGGTCGGTGCGGGCACGGCGGCGTTTGCCCTGTTCGTGGGTCCCCTCACACAGCTGACCCTGAGGTGGCTGCACGTGGATCTGCACAGCCGGAACTTGAAGGCAGGCGCGTCCGACCAGGCCGCCACCCACGCCCCCACCCGTTGAGGTTGGAGATAACCACGCCCCCACCCGTTGAGGTTGGAGATAACCACGCCTAGGATCGGTGGTTATCTCCAACCTCAACGGGGGCGGAAGGTGGAGATGATGAATTCGGCGGTGGCCCGGGTGGACTCAGGCAGTCCCGCCAGTGTGCCGGCCAGCTCTCGGGCAGCGGCATGATGCCCGGCCGGTCCCATCAGGGCCACGTTGCGGACATCCGCAGGAGCCAGCAGGAGCGGGATGGTCACGGGCGTGGCGGACTCCAGGGCAAAGTATCCGGCCAGTGATTCAACCAGGTTGGCCTCTTTTTCCGCTTGGATCCCCAGCATCCCGGCCTCCTGCGCAATCTCGAAAAGGTGCCCCGGCCTGGGTGTCACCACCACCAGGCGCCCCTCCGGACGGAGAACGCGGGCAAATTCAGACGCGTTGCGGGGGGCGAAGACAACCAGCACGGCGTCCGCCCGCCCCGCCTCCACCGGCAGCGGTTGCCACAGGTCCCAGACTAAGTTGGCGGCTTCCGGGTTGCGCCGGGCCGCGCGGCGCAAGGCAAACTTGGAGATGTCCAGGCCGACGGCGGCAAAAGTGTCCGCGCCCTGTACCGGAATCGATTCCCGGACTTGCTGCAGGTACCATCCCGTTCCGGTACCGGCGTCCAGCAGCAAGGGGGTCGTTCCGGGGGAGCGCGCGGCACTGGCCGCGAGCGCGCTGCCCACGATGGCTGCAAGTACTTCCGCCAGCGGCCGGTAGTGGCCGGCGTCAAGGAAGGCATCCCGGGCGGCCACCATGTCAGCGGTGTCTTGGGAGAACTTGGTGCCGTGCCCGGTGAGCAGGTTGACGTACCCTTGGCGTGCGATGTCAAAGCTGTGGCCATCAATGCATTTGAGGGCAGTTTCCCCGGGCAGGGGTTCCATGAATTCGAGCCCACACACGGGGCAGAGCAGGGCGTCGACGGCGCTGGGTTCCATGCCTCCATCCTAGGCGGGGCGGAACCGAGGGCTAAAAGTTCAACACCGCCTGCGCCTCCGCAATTCCGGGGCGTGCCCAGTACGCGGCGTATTCGGCGTCGGAGGCCAGGGAGCGGGTGTGGGCCTTGTCCAGGTACACCGTGCCGGAGAGGTGGTCGGTTTCGTGCTGGGCTATTCTTGCCTGCCACCCGCCCAAGCGGCGCGTGCGCGCGGAGCCGGTCTCGTCGTCGAACGCCAGGTCAATGGTCGCCGCCCGGTCCACCACGGCCTGCCAGCCCCGCACCGAGAGGCAGCCTTCGTAGTGGGAGGCCGTCTCCGCCCCGACGGGTGTGTAGTGCGGGTTGAGGATGGCGAAAAATTCCATGGGTTCACGGCTGCGGGCGGCGGCGTTTTCGGCCGGGACATCGTACAGGTCCTCGAGCACGGCCAGCTGGAGGGGGATGCCGATCTGTGGCGCCGCCAGCCCTACGCCTGGGGCGGCGTGCATGGTGGCGCGCATAAGTTCGATGAGCCGGGCCAGGTCTGCGTCGCCAATCTGGCCGGTGAACGGCACAGCCTGGGCGCGCAGGACGGGGTGACCGGCCTGCACGATGGGCGGCAGGGACTCCGATTCAAGGACCGCGGCCACCATTTCCCTCACGTGCGTGTCGGTAAACAGGACCTTGCCCGCTGCGGGGCTACCCACGGGAAGTCCCCGGCTGCAGTCTGCCGTGCGGGCAGCCCTTCCATTCATCCCGTATGCGGTCCATGTCCATGGGTTGCCCTCCGTGGTTCGAGTATTTGCACCCATTGTGCCAAGGGGCCGCGGGCATTGCGTACTTAGGGGACCCTGCCACGCCCTTGCCAAACATTTTGTTCTGGCTAGTGTGGGCTAAAAGGGCAGCTGAGAAAAGGGACCGACATGTCTTCCAACAGTTTCGATGCACGCAGTGAACTCACCATTGACGGCCAGGCTTATGAAATCTTCCGGCTGGATGCCGTTGAAGGTTCGGCCCGGCTGCCCTACAGCCTGAAGGTCCTGTTGGAAAACCTGCTCCGCAATGAGGACGGAAGGCTGGTCACCGCCGAGCAGGTCCGCGCTGTGGGCAGCTGGGACCCGGCTGCGGAGGCGAATGCGGAAATCCAGTACACCCCGGCGCGGGTGCTCATGCAGGACTTCACCGGCGTCCCATGCGTGGTGGACCTGGTGGCCATGCGGGACGCCATGTCGGAGCTGGGCGGTGACCCGAAGAAGATCAATCCGCTGATTCCGGGCGAGCTGGTCATTGACCACTCCGTCATTGCCGACGTGTTCAACGTCCCTGGCGCATTTTCCATCAACTCCGAGTTTGAGTTCCAGCGCAACCAGGAGCGCTACCAGTTGCTGCGGTGGGCGCAGCAGTCGTTCAACGATTTCCTGGTGGTGCCGCCGGATACGGGGATCTGCCACCAGGTCAATCTCGAATACCTGGCCCGGGTGGTCTTCACCCGCGAGCACGACGGCGTCGTGCAGGCCTATCCGGACACCCTGGTGGGCACGGACTCGCACACGCCCATGGTCAACGGCCTGGGCGTGCTGGGCTGGGGCGTGGGCGGCATCGAGGCGGAGGCCGCCATGCTGGGCCAGCCCATGAGCATGCTGGTCCCCCAAGTGGTGGGTTTCAAGCTGACCGGCGAGCTGCCCGAGGGCACCACCGCCACCGACCTGGTGCTCACCGTGGCGGAACTGCTCCGCAAAACCCGTGTCGTGGGCAAGTTCGTTGACTTCTTTGGCCCGGGCGTGGCAAACGTGCCCCTCGCCAACCGCGCCACCCTGGGCAACATGAGCCCGGAGTACGGCTCCACCTGCGCCATCTTCCCCATCGATGCCGAGACCTTGGACTACCTGCGGCTGACAGGGCGCAGCGAGCACCAGATCAAGCTCGTTGAGGCGTACGCGAAGGAACAAGGAATGTGGCACGATCCGAACCACACGCCGGATTACAGCCAGGTGGTGGAATTGGACCTGGCCACCGTGGAAACCTCCATCGCCGGCCCCAAGCGCCCCCAGGACAGGATTCCGCTGCGCAGCGCCAAGCGGGCCGTTCGCGGGCTGTTGGCCGGAGAATCCCAGGAGGTTGCCGTGCTGGCCGGAGGCCTGGACGACGCCGGCGATGAGTCGTTCCCTGCGAGCGACCCGGTGGCCATCAGCTCCCGGATTCCCCGCGACGAGCCGCCGCGCACCTTCCAGGACTCAGCCGGGGACGACGGCGTCGAACTTGAATGGCCCAGCAATCCAGCCCAAGTGATGCTGGACGGGCAATCCGTCACCATGGACCATGGCGACGTGGTCATTGCCGCCATCACCTCCTGCACCAACACCTCCAATCCGTCAGTCATGATCGGGGCCGGGCTGCTGGCCAAGAAGGCCGTGGAGCGCGGGCTCTCCAGCAAGCCCTGGGTCAAGACCACCCTGGCGCCGGGCTCCCGCGTCGTCACCGACTATTTTGACCGCGCCGGGCTCACCCCGTACCTGGAAAAGCTCGGTTTCGACCTGGTGGGCTACGGCTGCACCACCTGCATCGGCAACTCCGGCCCACTCATCCCCGCGATCAGCCAGGCCGTCACCGCAAACGACCTCAACGTCTCGGCGGTCCTCTCCGGAAACCGCAACTTTGAAGGGCGCATCCACCCCGAAGTGAAAATGAACTTCCTTGCCTCCCCGCCCCTGGTCATTGCCTACGCCCTGGCCGGCAGCATGCACGTGGACCTGCTGAAGGACCCGCTGGGCACCGACTCGGACGGCCAGCCTGTCTACCTCAAGGACATCTGGCCGACGACGGCGGAAATCAAGGCAGTGGTCAACGCCAGCCTCGAGGCGCAAATGTTCACGGACGGATACGCGGACGTCTATCACGGCGACGACAATTGGCGCGGCATGCACGTGCCGGAGGGGGACATGTTTGCCTGGTCCGAGGAGTCCAGCTATGTCCGCAAGCCCCCGTACTTCGATGGCATGGCCCGTGAATCGGAACCCGTACAGGACATTGTGGGCGCCCGGGTGCTGGCCCTGCTGGGGGATTCCGTGACAACCGACCACATTTCCCCGGCCGGCAGCATCAAGAAGTCCTCACCTGCCGGTGCCTACCTGCTCGAAATTGGGGTGGCGCAGGCCGACTTCAACTCCTACGGCTCCCGGCGCGGCAACCACAATGTGATGATCCGCGGCACCTTCGCCAACATCCGGCTGCGCAACTTGCTGGTGCCCGGCGTCGAGGGCGGCTTCACCAGGCGCTCCGCCGACGGCCCGGTGGAGACCATCTTCGACGCCTCCAACGCCTACCAGGCCGAGGGCACGCCCCTGGTGGTCATCGCCGGGACGGACTACGGTTCAGGGTCCTCCCGCGACTGGGCCGCGAAGGGAACCATGCTGCTGGGTGTCAAGGCCGTCATCGCAGCGTCCTTCGAGCGCATCCACAGGTCCAACCTGATCGGCATGGGTGTCCTGCCCCTCCAGTTCAAGGACGGGGACACGGCCGAATCGCTGGGACTGACCGGCATGGAAAGCTACTCGGTGGTCGGGCTGGCAGGCACCAGCCCGCTGCCGCGCGAGGTCACGGTCCGCATCGAGTCCGACGGCGGCACGCGGGACATTGCCACCACCCTGCGGATCGACACCCCAGCGGAGGAGGCGTACTACACCAACGGGGGAATCCTGCAGTACGTGCTGCGCCAGCTTTTGGACGCCCAATAGGGTGCCAGCCGCGGCGTGGAATTCCCGCGGCCAATGGTTGCCCCGGAACACTTTGTTATGCAAACGGAAGCTGGAACACAAGCTGGAAGGGGTGCACACCGTGCATGATGGATAGATGGAGAACATAACTACGGAACGACTTTTACTGCGTCCATGGCACGACTCTGACGTTGATTTTGTCTATGACCTGTACTCCCGCTGGGTGGTGCAGCGCTTCATCGGCAACGAGCCGAGGGTCATGGAAAGCCGCAGCGAGGCGGAGGAACGCCTGGCTCGATTCCAGGCCATCGACCACCCCGTGCACGGCATCTGGGCCGTCACCCGGAAGGAGGACGGCGCGCCGGTGGGAACATTGCTCCTCAAGCCGATCCCGGCCTCAGGCGACGAACCGCTCAAGCCGTCCGGCGACGTCGAAATCGGCTGGCACCTGCACCCCGACTACTGGGGGAGCGGCTTCGCTTCCGAGGCTGCCGAGGCTGTGCTGGAGCACGCCTTCGCCCACGGGCTGGAGCGGGTGGTGGCTGTCACCAATCCCGCCAATGAAGCATCCCAAAATGTGTGCCTTCGCATCGGCATGAAGGCCAAGGGCTTGTCCAAGAAGTACTACAACGCCACCTGCGAACTGTTTGTAGCCAAAAACCCGGCCGCGGATTCATAGCCCGGGAGGGCCAGTCAGCACTGCCGGGCGAGCCTGTCCGGGCGCAGGATGCCGAAACGGCCTTTGGAGGTCGATATATCGGGATCCATAGTCCATCTCGCCATCCGCCATAAATCTGAACCAGGGGCCAGCATGACTGAACTGCTGCCGGGCGGCAACATGAACGCCGTGGAGCGCGACGGCGACACCGTGACCCGGCATGCCGGGCCATGGACGCCCACGGTGCACCGCTATTTGCGTTACCTTGTCCGGGCCGGCGTGGACTGGATCCCTCAGCCGCTCGGCATTGAAGGCACGCGGGAGCGCCTGACCTTCGTGGGGGGAGAGGTGCCGCTGTATCCGCTTCCGGACTGGGTGTGGGAGGAGCACGTGCTGGCCGACGGCGCCCGCCGGCTCCGTGAGCTGCACGACGCCAGTGTTGGCTTCGGCCTGGACAACGCGGTGTGGCAGTCGCCGGCGAAGGTGCCGGCTGAAGTCATCTGCCACAACGACTTTGCCCCGCACAACCTGGCCTTCGCCAATGGTCGGGTGGTGGGCGCCATCGATTTTGACATGTGTTCCCCCGGCCCGCGTCTGTGGGACCTGGCCTATTTCGCCACCCGCGCCGTGCCATTGACGCAGGAGCCCATGCCCGGAGCGCCCGGGATGGGCCAGGCCCGGAAGCGTGTCCAGGTCATGTTGGATGCCTACGGCTCCGACGCCACCTGGGACGACGTGCTCCGCCTGGCAGTCATCAGGTTGTGGGACCTGGCGGACCTGTCGCGCGAGAAGGCCCTTGAGCTCGGCAAGCCGGAACTGGACGACGACGCCGACGTGTACGTTCGCGACGCCCGGTTCCTGGCTGCATTAAGGATGGATGAGAAATGAAGGAGGACGTGCCCGCTCTCGCATATGACTCTGGGGCAACGCCTGACTTGGCGGAGTTGCTGGAGCTGTACGGCTCGGTCGGCTGGTCGGCTTATACGAAAGAGCCACAGACGCTGGTAGCGGCACTCCGCGGCTCGACCACCGTCGTTTTGGCCAGGGCGGCTGGCCGCCTGGTGGGCCTCGCCCGTGTCATCTCCGACGGTGCCACCATATGCTACCTGCAGGACGTGCTTATTCACCCCGATTATCAGCGGCTCGGCATTGGCCGCGAATTGGTGGCCCGCGCACTCCAACCGTATCGGCAGGTTCGCCAAAAGGTGTTGCTGACTGACGACGGGCCAGGTCAGAAATCCTTCTATGAGGCGCTGGGCTATCGGGACACGGGCGACTTCCGAGGGGGTACGGTGAGGACTTTTGTGCGCTTCGACTAAAAATAGTTTCGAGGGCGTGCCGGCACGGGAGAGCCGGTGCTTTGCCGAATTTGCCCCCGAGGCTGGGGGAGTGGCGCCCCTGCGCGTGACGGTCCGTCCGGCGTCGGACGCGGACATCCCAGGCATCCTGAACATCAACAACCAGGCGGGACGGCCCGCCAACACCGCGGATTCTCTCGCTTTCGCCATATCGGATCCCGGGCGCTTGGTAGTGGTTGCAACCATGGCCGGGGAAATGTCCGGCTGGGCCAAGACGCACCATTGGGGCTACCCGGACGGCGAAGCTCCTGCCGGCCACTACCTCGGCGGCGTGACAGTGCTCCCGGAGGTTCGACGGCGGGGCGTGGCCGCTGCGCTCACGGACGCCCGGCTCGACTGGATCTGGCAGCGCAGTGAAACCGCCTGGTATGTGGTCAATGCAGACAACCTCGCGTCCATCGCGCTGCACAGGCGGTGGGGCTTTGCCGAGGCGGCACGGGCGCCCTCCTTCCACACCGCCCAATTCTCCGGTGGTGTAGGACTACTCATGAGAGCCGTGCGCCCGCCAACTTGGCGATGATCACGGCGTGCGGCCGGTTTCCGTCTCCGGGCCGGGTCGCCCGCCGGGCCTCCTCGAAACCAGCTTCAGCCAATTGTGCCGCCATAGAGTCGACGGGCCATCGATATGCCGTGGCCACCTTGTGGTCGAACGGTTCAACGGCGTCCGCATCGAAGAAGCCCAGCAGCATGCTGCCGCCGGGGGCCAGCAACCGCCGGAACTCCGCTAGAACAGCCGGCAGCTCGCCAGGTGAGAGGTGAATCAGCGAGTACCACGCCAGGATTCCGGCCAAGGACGCATCCGGCCGGCCTGTTGACGCCAACGATCCGACAGTAAAGGGGACGTCCGGGAAAGTGTGCTGCGCGTGCTCAATGAATTCCGGCACCAGGTCCAATCCGGACACTTCCACGCCCATGGCATGAAGATGGCCGGCCCAGTGTCCCGGTCCGCAGCCCGCGTCCAGCACCGGACCCCGGAGCTCACGGGCCCAGTGGGAAACGAGGGCGAGGTCATCAGGGTGGACGGCACGGATGGAGCCGAAGAGGCCAATGTAATCAAGGGCGCGTCTGGCGTAGGAATCCAACAGCTGAAGATCGTTCACGGCCCCAGTTTAGGTCGAGCAGGATTCAAGAAGCTCCCCGGCAGCGGCGCGCCTAAAGTTGGAGCCATCAACAAGTCCGGGGCCGCGCAGGCCCCCAAACCAAGGAGTCATCATGGCCGCTTCACCGACCGAAGGAATCAAGATTGTGCTGCACCCCGTCAGCGACCTCGAGGCCGCCAAGAAGGTCTATTCAGCCCTGCTGGGCATGGAACCGCAGGCGGACTCGCCCTACTACGTCGGCTTTGACGCGGCGGGCCAGCAGATCGGGCTGGTGCCCAACGGCGGCCCGCAGGCCATGAAGTCGCCCGTCGCCTACTGGCAGGTGGCGGACATCGAGGCCAAGCTGGCCGAGCTGACCGCCGCAGGGGCCACCGTGACCGAGCCGGCACACAACGTCGGCGGCACCCGCTGGGTGGCCGGCGTCACGGACCTGGACGGAAATGTCCTGGGCGTGGTGGAGGACAGGTGAGCGCCGCCGTCGTCCATTACCGCGGATAAGGTAGACAGCAAGCAACGGGCCAAGAGAATCGAGCCAGGATGAGCACGGACACGACCACCGGCGGGCAGCCGGCGGCGCTGCGGATCGCGGACAGCCACGAGACCATCCGCGTGCAGGGCGCACGGGTAAACAACCTCAAGGATGTCAGCGTCGAGATCCCCAAGCGGCGCCTGACGGTGTTCACCGGCGTGTCCGGCTCGGGCAAGAGTTCCCTGGTGTTCGGCACCATCGCCGCCGAATCCCAGCGCATGATCAACGAAACATACAGCACCTTCGTACAGGGATTCATGCCCACCCTGGCACGCCCCGATGTGGACGTACTGGAAGGGCTGACGACGGCGATACTGGTGGACCAGGAGCGCATGGGGGCCAATTCCCGGTCCACGGTGGGGACCGCCACGGATGCCAACGCCATGCTCCGGATAGTCTTCAGCCGTCTGGGGCAGCCGCACATCGGCTCCCCGCAGGCTTACTCCTTCAACGTTCCCTCGGTCAGCGGGGCGGGCGCGGTCACTTTGGAGAAGGGCGGGCAGACGGTCAAGGAGCGTCGCACCTTCAGCATCACCGGCGGCATGTGCCCGCGCTGCGAGGGGCGCGGCGCCGTCAGCGACTTTGACCTGACCGCCCTGTTCGACGCCGGGAAGTCCCTTTCCGAGGGCGCCCTGACCATTCCCGGATACAGCATGGACGGCTGGTACGGACGGATTTTTGCCGGCTCCGGCTTTTTCGACATGGACAAGAAGCTGGGCAAGTTCACCAAGAAGGAACTCAACGACCTTCTCCACAAGGAACCCACCAAGATCAAGGTTGAGGGCATCAACCTGACCTATGAGGGCCTGATCCCGAAGATCCAAAAGTCGATGCTGGCCAAGGACCGAGATGCGATGCAGCCGCACATCCGCGCCTTCGTGGACCGCGCCGTGGTGTTCCAGACGTGCCCCGAGTGCGGGGGCACCCGGCTGGCGGCACCGGCACGGTCGTCGAAGATCAACGGCAAGAACATCGCGGACGTGTGTGCCATGCAGATCAGCGACCTGGCGACCTGGGTCCGAGGCCTGGAGGAGCCATCCGTGGCGCCGCTGCTGGGATCGCTGGCGGACACGCTGGATTCGTTCGTGGACATCGGGCTGGGGTACCTCAGCCTTGACCGCCCTGCCGGCACGCTCTCCGGCGGTGAGGCGCAAAGGACCAAGATGATCCGCCACCTGGGCTCCTCGCTGACGGACATCACCTACGTGTTTGACGAGCCCACCATCGGCCTGCACCCGCACGACATTGCCCGGATGAACAAGCTCCTGCTGCAGCTGCGCGACAAGGGCAACACTGTCCTGGTGGTGGAGCACAAGCCTGAGGCGATCGCCATCGCCGACCACGTCATCGACCTGGGCCCGCTGGCCGGCACCCGGGGCGGCGAGGTCATGTTCGAGGGCACCGTGGAGGGTCTGCGCTCCAGCGGCACCCTGACGGGCCGGCACCTTGACGACCGCGCATCTCTGAAGAAAGCGCCGCGCAAGCCGTCCGGGGCCCTCGAGGTCCGAGGCGCGAATGCCAACAACCTCAAGGACGTCAGCGTCGACATCCCACTGGGCGTGCTCACCGTTGTCACGGGCGTGGCCGGCTCCGGCAAGAGCTCCCTGATCCACGGCTCCGTGTCCGGCCGCGAGGGCGTCATCACCATCGACCAGGCCGGCATCAAGGGCTCGCGGCGGAGCAATCCTGCCACCTACACGGGACTGCTGGAACCGATCCGCAAGGCGTTTGCCAAGGCCAACGGCGTCAAGCCCGCACTCTTCAGCGCCAATTCCGAGGGCGCCTGCCCCGTCTGCAACGGCGCGGGGGTCATTTACACCGAGCTGGGCTTCATGGACACCGTCTCGACGCCCTGCGAGGAATGCGGTGGAATGCGTTTTCAGGCAGCGGTTTTGGACTACAAGCTCGGCGGCAGGGACATCAGCGAGGTCCTTGCCATGTCCGTGGCCGAGGCGGAGGAGTTTTTCAGCACGGGGGAGTCCCGCATACCCGCCGCCCACAAAATCCTGGGCCACCTGTCCGACGTCGGGCTTGGGTACCTCAGCCTGGGCCAGCCGCTGACCACGCTGTCCGGCGGCGAACGCCAGCGCATCAAGCTGGCAACGCACCTGGGGGAGAAGGGCGGCGTGTACATCCTCGACGAACCAACCACCGGCCTGCACCTGGCCGACGTCGAGAACCTCCTGGGCCTGCTGGACCGGTTGGTTGAATCCGGCAAGTCGGTGATTGTCATTGAGCACCACCAGGCGGTCATGGCCCATGCCGACTGGATCATCGACCTGGGCCCCGGCGCCGGGCACGACGGCGGCCGGATAGTTTTCGAGGGAACGCCGGCCCAGCTGGTGGCTGGCCGGGAGACGCTGACGGGGGAGCACCTGGCCGCCTACGTCGGTGCATGAACGGCAACGTGAACGCTTGGAAGAAGGATCGTGTTGGTTCTGCCATAGCGGGGGAGGGCCCTACGTTGATGGCCCGGATGGAGTCCGGGTTGCGGTGATTGGCGACGTTCAGTGGCCGCCTGGATATTCGGTGCTTATCACGGATATCCCCGGGGTTGAGCGGCTGTCGGACTTACCCAAGCGTTAGCGGGCAGCGTTTCTAGCAAGTGTGGACATTTTGGCCGAGGCTGTCGAAATTGCAGGTTCACATCTGGATCCAGACTTTCTTCGTGTGAATATTGAGATCCTGGGCAACACTGACACCTTCCTGCACGCCCACATCTGGCCACGTTATCAATGGGAGGAACCAGGGCTCCGTGTCAAGCCTGTACGGCTGTATCCGGGGACCAATTGGACAGATGCGGTCATGGCCCCGAACTCATCGCACGATCCGCTGAGACTCGCAATTTCCACGCAAATCCACCGTTTGAGCTCCCAACTCCGGATCGGCCTCGGCAATCGAATGGTTATATGTCAGAATCGCTGGTGGATTCTGACAGATAACTGCATAACTTTCAGTAGACGATTCTGATCGCGACAGACACTGGGCTGCAAGATATTCATGCCGCCATTCAACGTCGAAACGCAGCACCCAGAACTGAAACCCTGGATGAGCCTCCAGCAGGCAAGTGCCGGGAATTTCCATGAGCATGACCTTGCCGAATGAGGCTCGAATTCACGCCACATGCCTGGGATGTCTATGCGTATTGGCGTGGCGCTGACAGGACGATGCTCAAGAGAATCAACTGCTTGATCAACGACGCCTTGCGTGATCCCGCAACCGGCATCGGCAAGCCGGAACCGTTGCGCTACATGTTTGCCGGAGCTTGGTCACGGCGCATGGCGGAAGAACCCCGTCTTGTCTGCCTGGTTGACGGCGACGACCTGATCATCTTGCAGGCTCGATTCGACTATGAGTAGACGGCAACCAGGTGGTTTTCAGCAGGACGCAGATTGCGCCGATAATCTACATTATGTCAACTTGAAGTTAGTTGATGCGCCACAGACGCACAGGTAATTAGATGCCTACGCGCGGATGCTTCCGCTGCGGCTTGATTCTTCGCCTTCTTGATCGTACGGGTAGCCCGACAGGTCGATCCAGTACCGGCGCTTGACGCCTATTTCGGTACTGCGTACATCTTCAAGGACGCCGCCGTTATTCTCTATTGTTCGGGCAGATGGCAGGTTCTGTTCATCACAGGTAAGCAGTACCCGTGTCAGTCCAATGCTGCGGGCGTGAGGAAGGATAGCTTTGAGGGCCCAGGAAGCGATGCCACGTCCGCGAGCTGTTGGCCGAATGTTATAGCCAATGTGGCCGACCGCTTCGAGCATGAAAGGCGTTAGAACGTGCCTGAGTTCGATCGCTCCGAGGTAGGTTTCGTGCTCTACTATCCAGAACCTGCTCGTATCAACTTGCACCCCGCTGAACAACATCGCGGGATCCTCAGGCATAGTCAGGCGTTCTATCCAGGCCTCGAACTCCTCAGTCGTCTCGAACCGGTCGCCAAGGCGGATGCCCGAGCCGTCCTGGTGGCCGTCGGGCCATTCCGTTTTTGCTTCTATCCATGACTTGTGAAACGTGGCGGCCGGGTCTGCGAGTTTGAGCATGGAACGCAGCTTAGCAAGGTTCCCGCATTTACCCATTGACATCATTGATGCAAGCCAGCCCGCTCACGCCGGCGAATTGCGAGGGATCGGATAACGCTTTTCCCCATCAACCTGAAAGTAACTCACCCGAACCGCGTATCGGGGGCCCAGTATTCTGCCTCATCTAAAGTGACGCAATCTCAAAGTCGTTGAAGCGTCGGCTAGGTTCGTTTCAAGTTGGCTGACTCACCAGATGTGTGGCCCGACTCAAGGACCTCTGGTGGAGCCGACAAATCAACGCCACATCAGACTTGATTCCTGAAGTTTACCGGAATACCTACTGTCGCTGGATTTTGGCCCGGATGTCACCGGCATCTCATCGCAGCCGTTCAGGACCACTTGGACTGCACCACTCCCCCACCATTCCTACCGCCCGGACTTCTCGATCCGCCACACCGATGAGCCCAGTTCCTCCCGGAGCTTGTGTTTGCCCCGAAACCAGATCCGGGACATACCCAGACGTGCCGCCCACCTGACCCTTATTTGCTAGGTCGTCCAGACTTGGGTAGGCGCAGGCCGAGAACCACAAGGATGACCCCGACCCCCGCGACGATCAGCCCAATGGAGAGCCACATCCGGTTACCGGTCATGAAACTTCCCGGGATCAGGTTCATTCCCTGGCCGGCAAATACTCCACCGATGATCACAGCGATCAAACCGATGGCAATGAGGGCGATGCGCCAGACTCTGCTGTTCACATCGCCCAACTTACCATTGCCCACTTCGCGCCCATCGGAGTCTGCCACCAGATCAGGACAGAAGATCGTGGCCTTCACCCACAGGACCAATCGCTGACAGGCACTGCGTTTGCGGGCGACGGCTTGCCGCCGAGGCAAGCGTCGGGTTCAGTGCTTCTTGCCGCCAACTCCGGGCGCGGACGCGACTTGAGTCATCCACGCCGCAATCTGGCGTTCATCGATGTCGTCCACGGATTCGAGCTCCACACCCCGCGTTGACTTGCCCATCCCCATCGGTGTCACCGGCGGTACCGGCTCAAGCGCCGCGCCGTTGATAAACATGAGCTTGACGTGGCCGGCAAAGCCGCCGCAGCAAAAGCACCACCCGTCGCCGACGCCGTAGTACGACATCCCCCACTTCACGGAGCGCTGGAGGTTCGGCAGCGTCTTGGCCGCCAGAGCGTCGAGGCGTTCAGCGACGCCACGCTGCGGTTGAGGCAGACTGGCGATGTATGCGAAGACGGGCTTGTCGCCGACCGCTGCCTTCGCGGGGCTTGCCTTGCCGGTCATGGCTTCCGGCAGCGTGAACGCGCTGCCTGCGGGCTCCTCTGAGCCCAAGCCCGGGTTTTGAACTTCCCGCTTGCCCATCTCCCCACTAGTCA
>NZ_JAJLOZ010000021.1:0-55495 GCF_025548615.1 Arthrobacter sp. A2-55
TTACGCGGCTCGGATTCCACGTGCTGAGCCTTCCGGGCTACTTGCCGCTGAGCTTGCTGCGCAGGGACCCCACGGCCCCCCGGAGGACCGAGACTGTTTCCCGGGCCTTCTCCGCAGCCTTGTTGGGCGTGCTGGTGAAGTAGCCGGTCTGTTCCTCTACGACCCCGCCAAAGCCACGCTTGAAGCGGTACACGCCATGCTGTTCGGGGTTGTTGCTGAACTCGCCCTTGGTCCCGTAGAAGTTGTAGCGCCTGATGCCGCGTGCCATGGCTTCCTGGAGGGCATGCCAGTGGAGGGCGTAGCTGGCGTGGAAGTGTGAGTAGTGGTCGTAGGAGCCGCCGGCCAGGAACACCGTCTCCCCCGCGAACGTGATGAACACGGCGGCGGTCAGCACGGCATGGGGCCCGTCCTCACGCAGCTTGGGCAGGTCGGCAAGTTTCGCCTGGGAGCTGCCCCACGTTTGCTCGGCCGCGGCAAGCCGCTTGGCGTTCTTGGCATTGTCGGGCGCCGCTTCGAGGGCGGCCCGGGCCTTTTCCAGGGCAGCCGAGTCGGTTTTGACCTGTGCCGCCAGCTCGCCCTCATAGCGTTCGACGTCGAGCCGGGCCACCAGGAACTCGATGTGCTCGGGGCCGAAAACGTGGGCCAGGGAGCGGTAGTAGTCCTCGTCCCGGTAGTCAAAGCCGCGGCGCTCCCCCGTGTGGCGCATGACGGCGAAGAACTGGTCCAGTTCATCCTCTGCCAGCGCGCTGACCTCGATGGGGCTCTTGAGGACCTTCTTCACGGAGCGGGTGGCCTGCCCGTCAAAGCCGGCCAGCAGTTGCTCCGGCGTCGCAATTCCGGTCAGGTCCTTGGCGAAGTACCAGCGCAGGTAAAGCGGGTTGGCGTCCACCTCCGTGTTGTCCTGGTGCTCGAAGCCCAGTTCCGCCAGGGCCTGGACCACGTCGGCATCCGTGTAGCCGTCGTCAATGATATTGGCGTCCTGGTCGCGGTGGTTGGCCAACAGCTTCGGGTTGAAGGTGAAGCTGAGGACCTTGTGGGCCTTGAGGTCTTCCTCAAGCCGGGTGAAGAAAAAGGTGCGGAGGGGGGCGTCGCGGTAATCCAGGACAGGGCCCTGGAGGCATTCGACGTCGGCAAATCCGCCCAGGACGTTGCGCGAGCTCAGCAGCGCAGCCGCCACCACGGCGCCGTCGTGCTTGACACCCACCATGCGCATGGTCCAGCCATTGCCGTCGCGGCGGGCGCCCATCATCGAGGACTGCATGAAACTGCCCGTCGCCTGGGAGTCAACGAAGGTGTCAAATTCACCGGCGGTCAATTCTGAATATTCCATGTGGTTTTCCTCTTTGCTCCCTGGAAGTATCGCGTGTGCTGCCCGTAGCTGGCGGCCGTGCGGCCGGGCCCGGTAAATCTGTCTGGTGTGGAAGGCCTAGTAAAATCGCTGCCCGGTGCGCCGGACGTATGCCTGCCGTGCCAGCCGCTCACCGACGGTGGTCCAAATCCTGTATTTCACCGGAGAGAAGGCCAGGTCCCAGCACCCCACAAAGTCTGTCACGGTCTTCGTGAAGCTGGTCTTGAACAGTCCCAGCCCGTGGTGCGGGTGGGTGGGGTCCTTGAGCCGGTCCGACGGCGGCGTGCCGCAGAAGTCATACTGCACGGCGCCCAGGTCCTTCATGTCCAGGATGGCGGCCCACTGGATCAGGTGCGAATCGCCGTACTGAGAGCGCTTTTGCAGCGATCCGCCGTCCTTGTAGGTGGCCTTGGTCCCGTAGTTGATCACGAAGGCGCCAACCGAGGGGACGCCGTCCTCGTGTACAAAGTAAAACCTGCCCTGGCCGCGGCTGGCGAACTCGGTCCAGAACTGGCGAAAGTAGCCAAACTCACGTGCCTTGCCCGCATTTTTGGCCTCAAAGGTGCCCTCCATGAGGCCGTACATGCTGCGCATGGTCTCCTCCGAGGGCTCCATGGGCGTCACCTCCACGCCTTCTCGCTGGGCGCGCCGGACGGCGTTGCGGCCCCGCGAATGGAGCTTGCGCAGCAGTTCGTTCGGTTCGGGCGTGATGTCCAGCAGGGCCGTGTGGTCGTTGGGCTGCAGGTCCGGCGCCTTGGTAAATCCGGCATCCCTGAGCACGTCCAGGGCTTCTTCGGTCTTGACGATGTCCGGTTCAATTTTGACGGCGAACACGTTCAGCCGGGCCTGCCGCGAAAAAGTGCGCAGGGCCGCCATGACGGCCGGCAGCTCCGCAATGCCGGGAATGTCGGGGCCCTTGATCAGGTACCACAACCGGCCCAGGAGGGGGTAGGACTTTTCCAGGGCCAGGTTGTAGCTGGTGTACCCGGGCCCCTCAATTGCCAGGAACTGCGGAGTCCAGCCATGGTTTTTTTTGACGGCGGCAAACGCTTCGGACTGCAGGAGGTTGCCGCCATTGGGGTTTGCCGTGACCAGTGTGTCCCACTGGTCGATCTCGGCGGCGGTGGCAAATCGTGCGGTGAATTCGAGCAAGTGAGGCCTCAATTACGTCGTTGGTGTTCCCGCCGAACAGTCTACCGGCCCGGAATCTCACAGCCCACGCACAGCCCACCCCTATCGAACGCCCCGCCGGCCGCCAGAACATGGAAGCTGGACGGCCGCCGCTCGGGTGGCCATCAAAAGCAGGGAGCAGGACATGGGTGTGGTTTCCCGGAGCGTGGGCAACGCGTTCCGCAACAAGGTGCGCAGCGGCGCCGTCGTGGTCATTTTGGCGGTGGCAATAGGGCTGGCGCTGGCCATGCTGGTGGCCAACCAGGCGGTGGGCGCCAAGGTCGACTCACTCAAGGCGTCCGTGGGCAACAACCTCACGGTCAATCCGGCAGGCTCCCGCGGAGGGCTCGGCGGCGGCAACCCGCTGACCGCTGCTGACGCCACCAAGGCGGCCGCCGTCGCGCATGTAACAAGCGTCAACGGGACGTTGAGTGTGCGGCTGGCCAATTCGGCGGCAACGTCCACCACGACGGCGACGCCCGGGGCCGGGCAGGGCGCCGACCGCGGGGGCCCCGGCGGCGGTTTTGGCTCCAGCGGCACCACCAGCCTCAAGTCGGCTGTTGACCCCGGCGTCCTGGGCCAGCGCAACAACAGCAACAGCGGCGCCACCGGAGGCTCGACGGGCGGCAGCACCACCACGCGCCCCGCGTTCACCATCCCCATCCAGGCCACGGGCGTTTCAACCTCGACGACGGCCACGGGTGCGGCCATCAAGGTCACCAGCGGCGCGCAGCTGACGGACTTTGCGGCCAATTCAACCCAGGCCCTGGTCGGCACCACGCTGGCCACCAAGAATTCCCTGAAGGTTGGTTCCACCTTCACCGTCCAGAGCCGCACCATGACGGTGACGGGCATTTTCGACGCCGGGGACGCCTTCGACAACAACGGCATCTACCTGCCGCTGGCCGCCACGCAGACCCTGACCAGCCAGGCCGGCCAGCTCAGCAGCCTGAACGTGGTGGTGGACAACATTGAAAATGTCTCCGCCACACAGGCCGCCCTCACCGCCTCACTCGGGGCCACCAATGTGGACGTAACGGCCGGCTCCTCGGGCCTGCAATCAGCCATCAGCTCCCTCGGCAGCGTGCAAAGCATCTCCCTCATCGCCTTCATCGCCTCCCTCGTCACGGCCGGGCTCATAGTGCTGCTGATCATGATCATGGTGGTGCGTGAACGGCGTCGGGAAATTGGCGTGTTGAAGGCGATCGGAGCCGCCAACCGCACCATCGGCGTCCAGTTTGTCCTGGAGGCCATGGTCCTGGTGGTCATGGGCACCGTGGTGGGCGCCGTCGTGGCCGCATTTAGCAGCAACCCGATCGTCAGCGCCCTGGTGGCCGGAAACACCGGTTCCACGGCAGCGGCGGCCGGCCCCGTCCAGGGCGCCGGGTTCGGCGGCGGGTTCGGCGGCGGCGGGTTCACCCGGACCCGCGGCGCCTTCTCGGGTGCCAGCCAGCTCATCGGAACCATCAGCACATCCGTCGGCTGGCAGACCCTGGTGCTGGGCGCCGTCGGAATTCTGGTGATCGCCGCAATTGGCGCCCTGATCCCGTCCCTGCTGACAGCAAAAGTCCGCCCCATCGAAGTCCTGCGAGGAGAGTAAACCATGCTTAGTGTTACTGATGTTGTCAAGACGTTTAATTCCGGAGACCGGACCATCAAGCCCGTCAACGGTGTCAGCTTCACCCTGGAACAGGGCACTTTTGCCGCAATATTGGGCAAGAGCGGCAGCGGCAAGAGCACCCTGCTGTCGCTGCTGGGCGCGCTCGACAAGGCCAGCTCGGGGGATGTGGTGGTGGATGAGGTGAACATTTCCAAACTTCCGGACAGGAAGCTGACGGCCTACCGGCGCGACGACATCGGCTTCGTGTTCCAGCAGTACAACCTGATCCCGAACCTCTCGGCGCTGGAAAATGTCATGCTGCCCATGGAGTTCGCCGGGGTGCGGCACGGCGAGCGCAGCAAGCGTGCCGCGGAGCTGCTCAACCAGGTGGAATTGACCGAGGAGATGCACGGGCGGAAGGCGAACCGTCTCTCCGGCGGCATGCAGCAGCGCGTGGCCATTGCCCGCGCGCTGGCGAACAATCCGAAGCTGATCCTGGCAGACGAGCCCACCGGCAACCTGGACGACGAGACGGGCGAGCTCATCATTGCCCTGCTGCGCCAGCTGGCGCACGAAAAGAAGACCACCATCCTGGTAGTCACCCACGACCACGCCCTGGCCTCACAGACCGACAGGAAGTTCCGCCTGGCCCGCGGCAAGCTCACCGAAGACTAGCCGCCCCCCGCCCCCTCCGACCCTCGGTTGCAACCGGGGCACATCCAGCCAACCCTCGGTTGCAACCGGGGCACATCCAGCCAACCCTCGGTTGGCGGCTGAGGGAGCGATCCCCAAAACTCACCCGTTTGCAACCGAGCGTCGGGGAAATGACCCCCGATTGCAACCGAGCGTCAGAAGGGAGGGGAGGCTACTGGAGGGGGCGGAGCCAGGTGAACTGCGGCGTCTCCTTGGCAAGGAAGGCGGCCACGCCGATCCGCGGATCGGCGCTGGCCCCCATTTCGCGCTGCCAATGCGTGTTCCGTTCCGCCAGTTCGGCCTCCGGAACACCGGAGCTGAGGGCGTTGACCAGGTCCTTTTGCGACTGGATGGAAAACTGGGAGCGGCCGGCCAGCATCAGGGCGAACGCCTCGATGTCGTGCCAAAAGGTGCCGCCGGGCAGCACCTTCACCGCCAGGCCCAGGCGCAGTGCCTCGGCGGCGTCGACCATCTCGCCGCTGAACAACAGGTATTTCGCCACGGCGGGCCCCGCCAGCTCCACGAGCTTCCGGATTCCCGACAGCGGGTACACAATGCCGATCTTCGCCGGCGTGATGCCAAAGACTGCGTTTTCGGAGGCGAGCCGGATGTCGCACGCCCCGGCGATCTGCCAGCCGCCGCCCACGCAGTACCCGTCAATCGCGGCGATGGTGGGCTTGCGGAAGCGGGCCAGGGCGGTTTCGGCCACCGTGATGTCGCCGCCGTCGCGCTTTCCGGTGGCGGGGTCCCGCAGGATTTCCCGCACCGAGGCGATGTCCGCGCCGGCGGAAAAATGTTTACCTTCCCCGCGCACCACCACCACCTTGACAGTGTCGTCGGCCTCCAGCGCGTCCAGCTGCTCGGCAAATTGCGGCCACATGCCGGCGGTGATGGCGTTGCGCATGGCGGGATTGTCCATGATGAGCGTGGCGACGGGGCCGTTGTTCTCCACGCGCAGCCGGCCTACCCGCGGCGAGGATTCCCCGGGGGTCCCGGCCGGTGCGGCGCTCACGCCAACACGTCCGACGTCGGGCCGTCACCTTGGGCGGCCGGCCCGCCTGCCGCCGGGGTTGGGACGGGGGCCGGGTCCACAGCCGGGGCCGGCACAGCCAGCACTACGCCCGCCTCCACGAGCCCTGCAACCTGTTCAACAGTCAGCCCCAGCCGCGCCAAAACGGCAAGGGTGTCCTGGCCCAGTGCGGGAGGTGCATTGCGGATGGTCGGCGCCTGGCGGTTGACGGAGATGGGCCCGCGGACCAGCGGCAGGCCCGATCCGTCGGCGCGCCGGACTTCCTGCACCACGCCCAGCGCCTGGACCTGCGGATCGGCGAAGGCCTGGGCGTAGTTGTAGATGGGCCCGGCGGGGATCTTGGCGGCCCGCAGCTCGGCCAGCCAGTGCTCCGCCGTGCCGTTGGCGAGCAGTTTCTCCAGGACGTCCTTGAGCGCGTGGCGGTTGACGTTGCGCAGCTTGCCGGTGGCGTAGTCGGGGTGGCCCTCCAGTTCGGGGGCGCCCAGCAGCCGGCAGAGCACGCCCCACTGGGTCTGGTTGCCCACGGCGATGATGAGCGGAATGTCGCCCGTGCTGAACACGCCGTACGGGGACAGGACCGGGTGGTTGTTGCCCTGCGGCACCGGCACCTCCCCAGTGCTGAGGTACTTCTGGCCCTGGAACGCGGCCAGCGCCAGCCCGGTTTCCAGCAGCGAGGTGGAAACCTCCATGCCGGTGCCGGTGCGTTCACGTCCCACCAGGGCGGCGGCGATGCCCAGGGCCGTGTTGATGCCGGAGACCATGTCGATGATGGGCACGCCCACCCTCACCATGGTGTCGGCGTCGGCACCTGTGACGGACATCAGCCCCGTCATGCCCTGGGCCACCTGGTCCAGCCCGGGCGCCTGCGACAGTGGCCCAATGGCGCCGAAGCCGCTGACGGAGGCAATGATGATGCCTGGCTTGGCCGCCCGCAGGGCATCCGGGTCCAGGCCCATGGTGGACAGCACGCCCGGGCGGAAGTTTTCCACTACGACGTCGGCGCTGAGGGCAAGTGTCCACAGCAGCTCCCGGCCCTCCGGGCTGTAAAAGTCAATCGCAATGGATTCCTTGCCCCGGTTGGCGGAGTCGAAATACAGGCTGTGCTCGTGTTCAAAGGGCGGCCAGGAACGGCTGGAGTCCCCGCCCTTGATGCTTTCGGCCTTGATGATGTCCGCGCCCAGGTCGCCGAGCAGGGCCGTGCAGTACGGCCCTGCCAATGCACGGCTCAGGTCCAGGACGCGGATCCCCGCCAGCGGCAGCCCGCTGTCACCCATTGCTGCCCACTCCGCGCAGCTTTACGTTGATCTGCTTGGTCTGGGTGAAGCCGGCCAGCATGCCCTCCAGGGACACTTCCCGGCCGATCCCGCTCTGCTTGTAGCCGCCGTAGGACTGGCCCACCACCTGCCCGCCGCCCTGGTTGACCTGCACCCAGCCGGCGTCGATCCGGTGGGCCGTGTTCAGGGCGTTGTCCAAATTGTGGCTCCACACATAGGCCGCCAGTCCGTAGTTGGTGTCGTTGGCCATGCGGATCACGTCCTCGGTGTCCTTCCAGGGGATGGCCACCAGGACCGGGCCGAAGATCTCCTCGCGTGCCAGCCTGAACTCGTTGCGGACCCCGCTGAAGACGGTGGGCAGGTGGTAGTAGCCCTCCGTCAGCGGCCCGTCGCTGGGGGCACTGCCGCCCAGCACCGCCGTCATGCCCGGCGTGGCGCGCCCTTCGTCGAGGTAGCCGGTGATGGCCGAGTGCTGCTTGCGGTTGATGATGGCGCCCATGTCGGAGGCCTCGTCCAGCGGGTCACCGACCTTCAGCGCCCCAAGGCGGGCACTGAGGCGGCCCAGGACGTCGTCGTATATGTCCTCGTGGAGGAACAGGCGGGAGCCGGCCGTGCAGCTTTGGCCCTGACGGGTAAAGCGGGAGGCGAGGAGCAGGCCGTCCAGGAGTTCTTCGTCGTCCACGGCGTCGGGGAAAACGATGGAGGGGTTCTTCCCGCCCAGCTCCAGCGACATGTGGGCCAGCCGCGCGCCGGCCTCCCCGGCCACCTCGCGGCCCACTTCCGTGGAGCCGGTGAAGGAGACCTTGTCGACGCCGGGGTGGTTGGCCAGGGCGGTGCCGATCACGCCGCCGCGCCCGGTCAGGGCATTGACGACGCCGGCCGGCAGGTGCCGGTTGCACACTTCCGCCAGCTTGAGGATGGTGAGCGGGGCGTCGTCGGCCGCCTTCATGATGACGGTGTTCCCGGCGGCGAGCGCGGCGGGGATCTTGAACGCAGCGATCATCAGGGGCGAGTTCCAGGGCAGGATCGCGGCCACCACGCCAAGGGGTTCCAGGCGCGTGTACTGCAGCTGGTTCTCCCCGGCCGGCAGCGTGGTGCCCTTGACCTCCCCGGCGATGCCGGCGAAGTAGCGGAACATGGCCACCATGGTGGTGGACTCGGGGCGGGCCTGGGTGCGCAGCGCGTTGCCAGTGTCCAGCGCGGTGAGCCGGGCGAATTCCTCGCTGCGCTGCTCGAGTTCGTCGGCGATGGCCAGCAGAGCCTTGGCCCGGCCGGTAAAGTGCTGGGCACGCCAGGCCGGGTAGGCTGCGCGGGCGGCCGCCACGGCCCGGTCCACGTCCTCCACGGTGCCGGCGGGGACGCGGGCTATGACGGTTTCGCGGCGGGCGGGGTTGAAGACCTCGCGCCACTGCGCGCCGCTTGAGGGCTGCTCCTGGCCCCCGATCCACATGGGCCAGTCGCGGACGGCGGGTGCTGTCTGGGTGGTTGTTTCAGGCATGGCAATAACCTTCCTAGGAAAGGGCTGTGGCGGATGCGGGCACGGCCGGGGCTGCGAGGGAGCCGTCCACCAGGGACACAATCATGGTGCAGTCCTTGGCGCCCTGGCCGCCGTCGATCAGGCGCTGGAACAGCTGCTGGACGTGCTCGCCGATCTCAAGCGGCGTCTCGGTGCTCCGGGCGGCCGCAATGGCCAGGCCGATGTCCTTGTTGGCCAGTTCGGCGGTGAACGTGGGGGCAAAGCCGTTGTTGGAGGCGGCGGTGGGGACCACCCCTGCCAGCGGGTACCAGGTGCGCAGCGCCCAGCTGTCGCCGGAGGAGACGGAGGCAATGTCCCAAAAGACCTGCTTGTCCAGGCCCAGCCGGTCCGCCAGCACGGCGCCTTCGGACGTGGAGGCCAGGTTGATGAACAGCATCAGGTTGTTGCAGATCTTGGCGGCCTGGCCGGTGGTGGCGCCGCCCGTGGGGATGATGTTTGCGGACATGGGCTCGATGTACCCGGACGCCTCGGCCACGGCGCCTGACTCGCCGCCGATCATGAAGGTGAGGGTTCCGGCGGCCGCGCCGCTCATGCCTCCCGAGACCGGGGCGTCCACAAAGCGGAAGCCGGCGGCAGCAGCGGCGTCGTGCACGGCCTGGGCGGACTCAATGTCGATGGTGGAGGAGTCAATGAGGAGGGTTTCCTTGGCGGCATGGGCCAGGATGCCGGCCTCGCCAAAGTAGACGCTGCGGACGTGGTCACCCTTGGGAAGCATGGTAAATACGACGTCGGCGCCCTGGACTGCCTCCGCAATCGAGGCGGTGGCGGTGACCCCGTGGGCGACGGCGGCCTCGAGTGCGTGCGTGCTGAGGTCGAAGCCCCGAACGGCGTGGCCGGCCTTGACCATGTTGGCAGTCATGGGCCCGCCCATGTTGCCCAATCCAATCCACGCCACTGTTGCCATGATGAAGCCCCTTTGCTCACTGTTCCCATTATGCCCCGGCCCAATTTTTTACCGGATATGACAACCATCACACCCTGTTAGAGTGCAAACAAGACCAAAAATGGCAGACGCCATGTGCATGGATGCACTTTGCCGGCCGGCCGGGGATCCGGCCCGTACATATGGAGGGATGCTGGATGGACTTTAAGAGGTTTCCGAACCCGGATGACCTGTTGATCCTGCTGACAGTTGCCCGGCTGGGCCGCTTTACCGCCGTGGCGGATGCCCTGGAGATCACCCACACCACGGTGTCCCGGCGCATCCTGGCCCTGGACAAGCAGTTGGGCGGGCGCACGCTGGAGCGCACGCCGCAGGGGTGGGAGCTGACCGAGCTGGGCCGGGCCGCCGTCAGTGCCGCGGAAGGGATTGAGCAAAACCTCACCCTGCTCTCTTCAGGCCTGGGGCAGGGAAAGGACATTGTTTCCGGCGTGGTGCGGGTCAGCACGTCAGACGGCTTCGGCGCCCTGATTGCCACCCCGGCTCTGGTGCGGCTGCAGCTGGACCATCCGCTGCTGCGCGTGGAACTGCTCAGCGCCACGCGAAAATTGAGCCGGAACCGCTCGGGGGTTGACCTGGAGGTGGTGGCCGGCAGCGTCGATGCAGGCCGGGCGGAGGTCATCTTCCTGACCGATTACACGCTGCGGCTGTATGCGGGGAGGGGGTACGTGGAGGCGCACGGGCTGCCAGGCAGCGAGGCGGGGCTCAAGGACCACCGTTTCATCTCCTACGTCGAGTCCACGCTGCAGGTGGCCGAGCTGGCCCAGCGCCACCACCGCTCCACTTCCGCACCGGCCGAATTCCAGTCCACCAGCGTGTTTGCCCAGATTGAGGCCGTCCGGGCCAACGCCGGCATTGGCATGCTGCCGGCGTTCATGGCCGACGGGCAGGAGGGCTTTGTCCGGGTGCTGCCCGGGGAGGTGGAGCAGCGGGTGCAGTACTGGGCCGCCGCCCGCCCGGAATCGCTGCGGTCCCCGGCCGTGCAGGCCGTGGTGGCTGCCCTGCTCCGGGAGACCCGCCGCCAGCAGCACCGTCTCCTCCCCGCCTGACCATCCCTCGGTTGCAAACGGGGCCATTTTCCCCATCCCTCCCGCACCAACGGGGCCATTTTCCCCATCCCTCCCGCACCAACGGGGCCATTTTCCCCATCCCTCGGTTGCAAACGGGGCACGTTACGGAAACGCTCCCCCACCTGGTGAAGGAGCGTTTGCGAATATTGCCCCGATTGCAACCGAGCGTCGGAAAAAGAAGGCCCGATTGCAACCGAGCGTCGTTAGGCGGTCCAGCCGCCGTCCATCACGTAGGAGGCGCCGGTGACCATGGCGGCCTGGTCGGAGGCAAGCCAGGCCACCAGCCCGGCCACCTCGTCCGGTTCCACCAGGCGCTTGATGGCGCTGTTGGCCAGCATCACCTCGCCGAGCACCTGCGATTCGGGAATCCCGTGCGTCTTGGCCTGGTCGGCCACCTGCCCTTCAACGAGGGGCGTGCGGACGTAGCCGGGGTTGACGCAATTGCTCGTGACCCCGTGGGCGCCGCCCTCACGGGCCGTCACCTTGGACAGACCCTCCAGCCCGTGCTTGGCCGAAACGTACGCGGACTTGAATGATGACGCCCGCAGCCCGTGGATGGAGGACATGTTGATGATCCGTCCATGCCCCTGGGCGTACATATGCGGCAGGGCTGCCCGCACCAGCAGGAACGGCGCCTCCAACATGATGGTCAGGATGCGCCGGAACGCTGCCGGGTCGAAATCCTCGATGGGGCTGATGGTCTGGATGCCGGCGTTGTTGACCAGGATGTCCACGTCCAGGGTGAGCGATTCAAGGGCGGAGGTGTCCAGCAGGTCCAGCTCCCAGGACTCGCCGCCCACTTCGGCGGCGACGGCGGACGCCCCGGCCCCGTCCCGGTCCGCAACGATCACGTAGGCTCCGCGGGCCGCAAGCGCACGGGCGGTTGCGGACCCGAGCCCGCCGGCACCGCCGGTGACTAGCGCCCGCCTGCCGGACAGGCTGCCGGACAGGCTGCCGGACAGGCTGCCGGCCGGGACCCCGGCTGCCGGGAGAACGGCCCCCGTGACGCGCCCGACGACGGTTGCCCGCGCCTCGCCCGCCCCTGCCGGATCAACAGTTTCGTTCCTTGCCATGGCTAACCCACTTTCGTTGCTGACGTGCCTGCAGAGGTACGGGCGATCGCCAGCGTGCCGGCGGCATCGGCGTCGTCAATGTCCTGCAGGGAAACCCCCCTGGTTTCCTTCAGGAATAGCACAGCCACGGCCGTAACAACACAGGCACCCAGCAGGTAGATGGCCACGGGGACCGAGGAATGGTAGTGCTGCACCAGGGCGGTGGCGATGAAGGGGGCAATGGAACCGGCCACGATGGAGGTGACCTGGTAGCCCAGGGAAACGCCGGAGTAGCGCATGCGGGTGGGGAACATCTCGGCCATGATGGAGGGCTGGCCGGCGTACATGAGGGCGTGGAACACCAGCCCGATGGTGACGGAGGCCAGGATGAGGAAATCGTTCTTCGTGTCCATCATGGGGAAGGCGAAGAAGCCCCACGTGGCGCCGGTAATGGCCCCGAGCATGTAGGTGGGCTTGCGGCCGATCGCATCGGAGAGCCTGCCCACCGTGGGAACCACGAAGAAGTGGATGCCGTGCGCCACCAGGAGCAGCAACAGGATCCGCGAGGTGTCAATGTCAACGATGATCTTCAAGTATGTGATGGAGAAGGTGACCACCAGGTAGTACAGGATGTTCTCGGCGAAACGCAGGCCCATGGCGGTGAACACGCCCCGCGGGTAGCGGCGGAAGACCTCGAACACGCCGTAGCCGGCATTGGGGTTGTTTTCCATTTCTTCCTGCGCCTTGAGGAAGATGGGTGCGTCGTTGACCTTGGTGCGGATGTAGTAGCCGATGAGCACAATGACGGCGGAGAGCCAGAAGGCCACGCGCCAGCCCCAGCTCAGGAACGCCGACTCGCTCAGGGTGGAGGAAAGCACCAGCAGCACCGTGGTGGCCAGCAGGTTGCCCATGGGCACGGCGGACTGCGGCCAGGAGGACCAGAAGCCGCGGGACTTGTCCGGGCTGTGCTCGGCCACCAGCAGCACCGCGCCTCCCCATTCACCGCCGACGGCGAAGCCCTGGATGAAGCGCAGGGCCACCAGCAGTGCGGGGGCCCAGTAGCCCACCTGGTTGAAGCCCGGCAGGCAGCCCATGCCAAAGGTTGCCACGCCCACCATGATGATGCTCAGCTGCAGCAGCTTTTTTCGGCCGAACTTATCGCCAAAGTGGCCAAAGACGATCCCGCCGATGGGGCGGGCCACGAAGCCCACGGCGTAGGTCAGGAAACCGGCCATGATGCCGTCCAGGACGGAGCCGGCGTTGGGGAAGAACATCTTGCCGAACACCAGGCTGACGGCCGTGGCGTAGAGGAAGAACTCGTACCACTCCACCACTGTGCCGGCCATGGACGCCGCAACCACCTTGCGGAGCCCCGACTCCTTCACGGAGGGCCCGGCCCCAACATTTTGACTCATGATTTCTCCTTCGCACCGTGGCGCGCCGTCTTCGGTGCGCGCTGTCTTCGTTGACAATGGGCCCGCCCAAGCGCTGTGATACAAGGCACAATGGGCGGTTTTCCTGAGTATCGCAGTGCAAACCGGCCGGTAACAACAGCCATTAGCGCAGACGCCGTGCGCAGGAATGCACACTGCGCCGGGCCCGGTGCACGTTCAGGCTGAATGTTTCCTGTATTTTTCCTCCGGGGTACGATGGGGGCGCCGGCGTTGCACGACCCATTTGACGAACCGCAACAACAAACCCCGACCAAACTTCCAGAGCAAGGCTTCGCACATGCGCAAACTCCTCGGTTTCCTGACCAGCCTCCTGCTGGCGGCCGCCCTGCTCGGGACCGGCATTGCGCCGGCACTGGCCGCCACGACTCCTCCGCCGCCCGCCGATCCGTATCTGGCCAAGGTTTTGCAGCTGATGAACAGCTACCGGTGGCAGAACGGCGCGGGCCCCCTGGTGTGGAACGCCACCATTGCGAAGGGCTCCCAGGACTGGGCGGGGACCCTCAACAGCCGCATCAACGCCGGCACCTTCGACGTGGCCAAGGTGCACCGCACGGACGGCGGGCTCTCCATCCTGCCGGCGGGGGCGGACATGTACTCGGAGATCGTTGCCATCAACGTCTCGGCCCAGGCAACCGTGGACTGGTGGATGAACTCGCCTGCGCACCGGGCTGCCCTGCTGGACCCGCGCGCCACGGACGTCGGTGCCGGATACGTGGTCACCACCAAATCCGGCTGGAGCGGCATGACGGTGACAGTGGCCAACCTGGCGGGGTACGCCGCCTCGCGGCTCAACCAGCCGCAGCCGCCGCCGCAACCCGTGGCCAATCCGGGCGACATTGCCGCCGTGGACACCGCAGGCAACCTGTTCATCTACCCCTCAGCCAGGGGCGGGGACCTGTGGCAGCGCAAGTTTGTCTCCTCCGGCTGGACGGGCGTGCAGCAGCTGGCCATCACGGACCTGAACTCCGACGGCTTCCAGGACATCCTCACCGTGTGGAAATCGGGCGCGCTGACCATCAGCTACGGCCAGGCCAACGGGACCTTGAAGGCGCCGCAGGCCATTGGCAACGGCTGGGGCCCGTATGACATTGTTGCCGCCAAATGGCGCGCCTCGGACGCCTTTCCGGGCCTCGTCGCCAAGGACCGCGCCACCGGAAACCTCTTTTACTACCCGTTCAACGGCGCCGGCTTCACCCCGCGCCTGCAGATCGGCAACGGCTGGGGCCCGCTGACCATCATGGGCCTGGACTTCGACGGCGACGGCCGGATGGACCTGGCGGCCCGCAACGCCGCCGGCCAGCTGCTGCTCTACCGCGGCACCGGCACGGGCGGCTTCGTGGGCGAAACCCGGCGGGTCATCGGCACCGGCTGGGGCGGCATGACGCACCTGTCCGGCATCTACAACCATCTCGGCACCAACGCCTGGGGCATCCTGGCCCGCGACGGCGCCGGGAACCTGCTGCACTACCCCATCCTCACCGGCGGCTTCGGCGCCCGGTCCCAGATCGGCACCGGAGGCTGGGGCCCACTGACACTGGGGAGCTGATTCGCACGGACAAAGCCCCTACCGCGGCGCCACGAACTCCGCGAGCGCGGCCAGCTGGTCCTCCCGGCACTGCTCGTTGAGGTACATCATGTGCCCGGCCCGGTGGTAGTGGTGTGTGAAGCGGGCGCGGGCCTCGTCTGAAATGTTCAGGTGCGCCCACACGTATTCGGCCGCGAAGTGGGGCGTGGCGCCGTCGTGGTAGCCGTAGTCCACGTGCACGCGCAGGGCCGGGTTGTAGTTCAGCAGCCGTTCCAAATCCCCCGTCACATCCACCGGCGCGCCCTCAAAGGTCTTGTAGCTCCACGGCTGGACGCGGCCGGTCAGCACCTCGTAGGGGAGGTCGTTTTCGTAGCCCAGCTCGGCGCGCACATAGTGGTTGATGGCGGCGGCGTAGGGGCCGGTGATGGCGTTCATGGAGGGGTCGTCCCAGTTCACCGACGCCTGCCCGCGCAGGTGCCGCTGCGTGAACCGGCCGTCGATCCGCCCCACCGTGAGTCCCTCCGCGCGCAGCAGTTCGGCGGAAAACTCCGAATAGTCCCAGCGCAGATTTGACTGCCGGATGAAGTCCTCGCCCAGTGTTGTCAGCTCCGCCAATTTAAATACGACGCCGTCCAGCTCGCTTGCGCTGAGCCGCGTGCCTTGGGTGAGGGCCCAGCCATACTCGCGCCCGGCGAAGTCCTCCGCCTCGGCAACGACGTCCTCCAACTCGCGGCCAGGGTGGCGGCCGTGGAAGTGGGCGATGGCGGCGTAGGTGGGAAGGTGCAGTGCGTACGGGGTGTCGTTGCCGGGCTGGAAGTCCAGGGTGGAAAGGTTCAGCACGGTGGAGATCAGGCCCAGCCCGTTGACGGCCAGCCCGTAGGCGTCAAAGAGGCGCGCGGCAACGGCCACTGCCCGCAGCGTGCCGTAGGACTCCCCCACCAGGTACTTTGGGCTGAGCCAGCGGTTGTTGCGCGTGGTCCAGAGCCGGACCACCTCGGCCACAAGGTCGCGGTCCTCCACGAACGCGTGGAATTCGTCCGCCGTGCCGCCGTCCACCACGCGGGAAAAGCCGGTGTTGACGGGGTCGATCAGGACCAGGTCGGCGTGCTCCAGGATGGTGTTGGCGTTGTCCACCAGGCCAAACGGTGCCGGCGTCAGCGCGTCCACGTCGCCGCTGTCCACGCGGCGCGGGCCGAGCAGCCCCATGTGCAGCCACACACTGGAGGAGCCGGGGCCGCCGTTGAAGGCAAACACGACGGGACGCGAAGACGGCCCGGCCGCATCCGCCTCAGATTCCTGGTCCCTGACGTAGCTGACCATGAAAATCTCGGCCTTGGGCTTGAAGCCCTGCGCCTTGCCGTCTTCGGTGGCCTCCTGGCGCAGCACCAGCCGGCCGGCCGTGCTGGTGTAGCGCAGGCCGGATGCCAGTGCATGCTTCCGGGTGGTGAAGTCATCGGTGACGGCGGGAGTCGCGGGGGTGCCGGCGGACGGCGCCTGCACGCCGGTGGACCCGTCCGGAGCGGTGGTTGCTGCATTGTCGGTGTTTTCAGCCATGCAGCGAGCCTATCGCCCTGCGGCTAGGAGTAAATCCCGTTCAGCCAGGCACCCCATGCTGTTCCGGCGGCCTCGCCGTCGGCCCCGGGCGCGAAAAGGTGGACGGTCATGCCCACCACGGCGCCAAAGGCGTTGCGGCCGAAGAAGCGGTACATGGCGTCCTCGGTGCGCAGCCCCACGAAGTTCGGGTCCAGGTAGTCCACCACGGCGTCCACGGTGCCGACCCCCGCAATGGCGAGGCTGACATGTCCCCCGGCTCCGGCGACGTGAATCCCCAGGGCTGCCTTGACGGCTTCGAAGGCCTCGGGGGACGAGGAGGCGGCCGGCCCCTGGATGTCGGCAAACGCGGCCTGCTTCCCGGAAAAGTACTTCACGTACTGGCCCAGGGTGTGCTGGTAAAACGCCGTGTGCTTGGCGGCGCCGTCGTACTGGTTGTCCCAGTCCTCGAAGAAGACGCCGCTGTGGACGTAGCGCAGCCAGGACTTGCCGCCGGGGAGCTCGGAGATGTCGTATTCGAGGGTGTTGAAGAAGCCGCCCTCGCCCTCCAGGTGGTTGGCGAAGCGGTGCGGCGGCTCCCACACGGTGACGGTGCTGCCGTAGGGGCCCACGCCGCCCAGCTTGGGCTCCACCTCCATGGGCCACAGCCAGCCCGAGTTGCCCAGCGTTGCCGCGTCAAAAACCTGCTGCGGCGTGCCGTCAATCTCCGATTCGTGCACAATCTTGAATTCCTTGGCCATCATTGCTCCTTGGTGCGGCCGGGTGTTCCGGCAGTGATTGGGGGTGCTGCTTCCGGCGCCTTGACGCTGGGATGAAGTGCGACGACGATGCGGTGGTTCCGCCCGCCGCCCGCGTTTGCGCTGTGGTACTTTTCCACCAGCCCGGCCACGCTGGCCGAGAGTTCGGCTACAAAGGCTGCCCGGTCCGCCGCGCTGGCGAAGGTCAGTTCCCCGTCCAGGGCGAAGGTGGCCAGTCGCTTGTTGGCCCTGTCGGCCCCGGTGATCAGCGATCCAACATCGTTGACCAGGCGGGCGGCCACGGCCAGCATCCAGCGGGCGGAAACCCGGTTGGGTGCCAGCGCAGGATCAGGCGCGACGCCGGGCAGTGCGGCGGGTGAGATCACATAGGAGCGCGCCGTGGCGCCCATGATCCGTTCCGTCACATTGCCCTTGCGGCGCTCCTCGACCAATGCCACGAGCCCGTGGTGTTCAAGCATTTTCAGGTGGTAGTTCACTTTTTGGCGCGGCAGGCCGATCCGCGCGGCCACGGTGGCCGCGGAGGCCGGGGTTCGCAGTTCAGCCAGGAGCCGGGCCCGGATGGGGTCCAGCGAGGCCTCGGCCGCCTGCGCGTCCTCGATGACTGCCACTTCCAACATGACACCAGTGTCTCACCGAATAATTTATTTGTCCAGAATTATTTTGCGTTCCGCGGGCGACAGCCGTTACGGCCGGAGCAGGACCTTGATGGCACGCCGTTCATCCATGGCCCGATAGGCCTCGGGAGCCTGCTCCAGCGCCATGACGGAGTCAAAGACCAGGCCGGGATTGATGGTGCCGGCCAGCACGTCCTTGAGCAGTTCGGGGATGTAGGTCCTGGCCGAGGCCATGCCGCCGGCCACGTGGATGTTGGAGTCAAACAGGTAGCGCAGCGGGATTTCGGCCCCTCCCGTGGGGACGCCCACGAATCCCAGGCTGCCGCCGGGCCGGGTGCTGTGGAGGGCCTGTTCCATGGACTCCTTCGTGCCCACGCATTCCAGCACGGAGTCGGCCAGCACCCCGCCGAGCAGTTCGCGGACCTGGGCCACGCCAAGGTCCCCGCGTTCGGCCACCACGTCCGTGGCGCCTAACTGAACGGCGAGCGCAGCCCTGTCCTCATGGCGGGACATCGCGATGATCCGCGTGGCGCCCAGCCGCTTGGCTGCCAGCACGCCGCAGAGGCCCACGGCTCCGTCGCCCACCACCACCACGGACCGGCCTGGGCCCACGTTGGCGCTGACGGCGGCGTGGTGGCCGGTGGCCATGACGTCGGAGAGTGTCAGCAGGCTGGCCGTCAGGGCGTCGTCGGGTTCGGTGACGCCGGGCACCTTGACCAGGGTGGCCTCGGCCTGCGGCACGCGCACTGCCTGCCCCTGGGCGCCTTCGACGAAGAAGCCGTGCTCATCGGTGTCGCCCCAGCCGGCAATGTGCTCGCAGGCAACGGTCACGCCGTTTTGGCACGGGGGGCACTGGCCGCAGCTGTCCACGAACGGCGCAATGACAAAGTCGCCCACGGCCAGCCCGGTCACGTCCGCCCCTACACTTTCCACGACGCCAACGAATTCGTGGCCGATCGCCGAGGGTTCGCTGAGGGCCTTCACGCCGCGGTACGGCCACAGGTCCGAGCCGCACACGCAGGCGGCGGCCACCTTCACCACCGCATCGCCGGGCATCTTGATGGCGGGGTAGTCCCGGTCCTCGACCCTGATGTCGCCGGGTCCGTAAATCATTGTTGCGCGCATGGGATAGTCCTCAATCCTGATTTTGATCCACGTTGATTCTAGTGACCGCAGGCCGGCAGAACGCTGGCCGGCCCCATCCGAACCCCTCCCGCACGGCCTGCCGGGTCCCTCAAAAAAAAGTATTGCACGATCGCTACTTAACGCTACTATGTACTGGTAGCTAGTATCACCAAGTAGTGAAGGGAGGCGCCGAATGGGCAAGCAAATGACGGAGATGCTCAAGGGCACCTTGGAGGGCATCGTCCTGGCAATCCTGTCAGTGCGGCCTGCCTACGGGTATGAGATCACAGCGCGGCTGCGGGAACAGGGCTTCGCGGACATCGCCGAAGGAACCGTCTATGCACTGCTGGTGCGGATTGAGCGCAACGGCCTGGTCGGGGTGGAAAAGGTTCCCTCCGAGAAGGGGCCGCCACGCAAGGTGTATTCGCTCAACGTCCCGGGCCGCGAATATCTCGAGGAATTTTGGACCACATGGGGCTTCCTGGCGGACAGGCTGGGACAGCTCAAGGAGGAAGGAAAGTAGCCATGGCAACAAACTGGATTGAGCTGGTCGCCGGCTCGCTGGAGCAGAAGAAGCAGTACAGGCAGTACAAGGCGCGCATCAAGGCGCTGCCGCCAAACTACCGCACGGCCATTGAGGCCCTGGACCGCTACCTCATGTACTTCGGTGCCGTCACGAAGGGCGACACGCTGCTGTTGATGCTGGAGGACCTGCTGGTCCTTTTCGAGCAGAGCGCCGCGGACGGCACCACCGTCCGCGCCATTGTCGGGGCGGACCCCGTGGAGTTCGTGGACTCATTCCTGGCGAACTATTCGGAGGGGCAGTGGATCAACAAGGAGCGCAAGCGCCTGGTCGACTCCATCGACGCCATCGCGGACAGCGAACAGTAATTTCGCAGAAGGGAAGGACAGGCAGATGGAAACCACCAGCGGCCAGGCACCCGTGATTCATGTTGAGGGCCTGGAAAAGTCATTCAAGGATTTGCAAGTGCTGCGCGGCGTGGACTTTGACGTGGCGCAGGGAAGCGTTTTTGCCCTGCTCGGATCGAACGGGGCGGGCAAGACCACAGTGGTCAGGATCCTGGCCACGCTCCTGAAGGCCGACGCCGGTGCTGCCGCGGTCAACGGCTTCGACGTCGCCTCCCAGCCCGCCCAGGTGCGGGAGTCGTTCAGCCTCACCGGCCAGTTCGCGGCGGTGGATGAAATCCTCACCGGGCGGGAGAACCTGGTCCTGGTTGCCAAGCTGCGGCACGTCAAGGACCCCGGCGCCGTTGCGGATGCGCTGCTCGAGCGGTTCTCATTGGCCGATTCGGGCGCCCGGAAGGTCTCCGAGTACTCGGGCGGCATGCGCCGGCGGCTGGACATTTCGATGAGCCTTATCGGCAACCCGCCCGTGATCTTCCTCGACGAGCCGACCACCGGGCTTGACCCGCAGGCGCGCCTGGAGGTCTGGGCCGCCGTGCGCGAACTCGCGGCGCACGGCACCACGGTTTTGCTCACCACGCAAACCCTGGACGAGGCCGAACAGCTCGCGGACAGGATAGCCATCCTGCACGGGGGCCGGATCATCGTCAACGGCACCTTGGCCGAGCTCAAGGCGCTGCTCCCGCCGGCCAAAGTTGAATACGTTGAAAAGCAGCCGACCCTCGAGGATGTCTTCCTCGCCCTGGTCGGCGAGAAGGACTGAGGAGAATTCGATGAAAACCCACTTTTTCGGCGACACCGCCGTGCTGCTGGGACGCTCCCTGCGCCACATCAGCCGCAGCCTGGACACGATCATCACCACCACCATCATGCCGATCGCCTTCATGCTGCTCTTTGTCTACGTTTTTGGCGGGGCCATCAAGACCGGCTCCGGCAGCTACGTCAACTACCTGCTGCCGGGCATCCTTCTCATCACCATTGCCTCCGGCATCTCCTACACGGCGTTCCGGCTGTTCCTGGACATGAAGGGCGGCATCTTCGAGCGGTTCCAGTCCATGCCGATCGCCCGCTCCTCCGTGCTGTGGGCGCACGTGCTGACGTCCCTGGTTGCCAACCTGGTCTCTATCGTCGTCGTCGTGCTCGTGGCCCTGGTCATGGGATTCCGCAGCCCGGCAGGCCCGCTGGCATGGCTGGCAGTGGCCGGAATCCTGATGCTGTTCACGCTGGCGCTGACCTGGATAGCTGTGATCCCAGGGCTGTCGGCGACGTCGGCGGACGGCGCCAGCGCCTTCTCCTACCCGATCATCTTCCTGCCGTTCATCAGCTCGGCGTTCGTGCCCACCGCCACCATGCCGGGGCCGGTGCGCTGGTTTGCCGAAAACCAGCCGGTCACCTCCATCGTCAACTCCATCCGCGACCTTTTCGCGCAGCAGCCGGTGGGGAGCAACATCTGGGTGGCGCTGGTCTGGTGTGTCGGCATCCTGGTGGTGGCGTACTTCTTCGCCATGGCCGCCTACCGGAAGAAGATTGCCTGAGCCCCACACAAGGCAGGCGGCCCGTCCGGGGTTTCCGGCCGGGCCGCCAGGCCGCCCGTCCGGGCTACTGGCCGCCTTGCCGGCGCACCATTTCGGCAATCCACAGCGGCGCGAAAGGCGAGGTGCAGTTCGGCGGCGTCGGGTAGTCCCTGAGGACCCCCAGGCGTTCGCCGATGTCGACGGCACGGGCCCGCAGATCCGGGTTCCCTATGCCGATCTGGGCCAGGCAGGTGTTCATGGCCCACTGCAGCCGGTCCGGGGCATCCGCCATGTGCGCCTCGATGAGGTCCAGCAGCCCCGGGAGGTCCAGTCCGCCGGGTGTCTTGGCAATGCGGTCGCCGGTCAGCCCCCAGCCCGCACTCGCCACCACGGGGTCGGGGTCGGCGAACCAGGCCACGCGCAGTTCCTCGGTGTGCGGGCCCTTCTTCACCACGTAGTTGACAAACCAGTCGTTGACCTTGGGGACGCTGGATTGGCGCATCATGGTGTCCAGTTCCCCGGCTGTGAAGGCCTTGGGGCGGCTGATCAGCAGCGACAGGAGGCGGGCCACGGTGTCCCCCGTGTCCCAGAGTTCGCGTGCCAGCTCGGGCTGGGGCTTGAGCCGTTTTGCAATGGCCCGCAGCTTGCCCAGGTTCACCCCGTGGTCGTCCCCGTGTTTCTCATTCACGGCGCGTGCCCGCGGGTCCTCCAGTGCGGCCAGCTCGGCCATTACTTCGGCGGCCGTGGTTCCGGCCGCTGTCGTTGGGGGCATCATGCTCTCCTGTCCATCGGACCTGGCGCTGGCCTGTCCGGCCGGCGCGCTTTCAGCCTACCGGGAAGTTGCAGCCACACCCAGGGCCTGGTCCACGGGCGGCCGCCGGCTGACGCCGCCGTCGAGCTGTTCGGCGAATATCTCGCTGAAGCGGCCAGGCTCAGCCATGAGCTCTTCATAACGGCCCTGCTGGACCACCCGGCCGCCGTCGATCACGTAAATCCGGTCCATGCCCTTCAGCGTCCAGGCCCGGTGGGAGACCACGATGGTGATGCGGTTGTGGCGGGTCCTGGCGAGTTCCCGGAAGATGTCCTGTTCGGCCTCGGCGTCAATGGCCGACGTCGGCTCGTCCAGCACCCAGATGGCGGGGTCTCGCAGGTAGATGCGGGCCAGCGCCAGGCGCTGCCACTGCCCGCCGGAAACGCCCAGCCCGCCCCACTGTTCGCCCAGCTGGGTGTCCAGGCCGAGCGGGAACTTGCGGACCAGGTCCGCGGCGCGGGCGGATTCCAGCGCCGCCCACACCTCCTCGTCGGTGATCCCGGTGCGCGGGGTGCCCAGGCACACCACCTCCCGGATCGTCATCTCGTAGCGGCCAAACTCCTGGGTCAGCAGGCCGAAGTAGCCCAGCCAGACATCCTCGGACAGTTCCGCCTGCGTCTGCCCGTCAATCGAGACTGTCCCGCCGGAGAGTTCGGTCAGGCCCAGCAGCGCGTTCACGGTGGTGGTTTTTCCGGCGCCGTTCACGCCCACCAGCGCGATGATCTCGCCTCGGCGGGCCTCCACGCTGACATCCCGGAGCGTGTCAACGGCCGCCCCCGGGTAGCGGTGCTTCATGTTTGCCCCGGCCAGGCGTTCCGCCGTGGGGACAATGACCTGTTCGCCGCGCTTTTGCTTGCCGGAATCGGCGAAAAACACCCGGAGCCCCTCGCATTGCGGCGAGTTTTGCACGGAGGCGCCAATGGAGCCGGCGGCACCGCCCACTGACGCCATGGCAGCCATGACCCCGTACACGCCGGCCACGGCCGCGGGCCCATAGTGCATGTCCACCACCACGGCCCCCATGGCGCCGACCAGCAGCACGGTGGTGATGGCACCGATGGCCCAGTCCATGCCCAGCACGGCCTTGGACAGCTTGTCCCGCGCCGCGACCACGTCAGTCCACGTGCTCCGGACCATGTCCGCCACGCGTTCTCCCGTACCCAGCCCCGACAGTTCCGTGGCTGTCTTTTCCCGCACCAGCAGGTCGCGCAGGTAGCGTTCCCGGCCAAACAAGGTGCCCAGGCTCTCCCACATGCGGGTCTGGACGCCGCCCAGGATCTTGGCGGAAACCATGGTGGGGACCAACGCCAGCAAGACCAGGAGCCCGGCCAGCTTGCTGAATGCAAAGAGTGCGATGATGACGCCCACCACGGCCAGCGTCTGCTCCAAAACGCCTGCCACGAGGGATTCGAACTGGTAGCTGACCTGTTCGGAGATGGCCCGGTTGTGCTTCTCGATGGCCGTGGTGGTGGCCGGCTTCACCAGCTCCGAAGGGCGCATCCGGGCCACCCTGTGAGCGAGCCTGGTCTGCATGGCTGCGGCGGCCCGGGTCATGGCCATCAGGCGGATCGTGGCGCAGGCCACCCGCACGGGGCCGGTGAATCCGACAATGAGCACCACCCACAGCAGCGGGACAATGACGTCGCCCATCGCGTGGGCGCCCTTGAGGGAATTGACCAGCGCCGCAATCGCCAGCACCTGCATGGCGGGGATGGCTGACATGACCAGGGACAGGGCGATGGTGATCACGGTCCGGCGCGGCGAGGCCCGGAACGTCTGGCTGATGATGAATCCGGAACTGCGCAAATATGTCTTCATGATTCCTTAAGTTCCTGCCGGTTACAGCCCGGCGAAAAGTTCCAGCTGGTACACGGTTGCCGCGCCCGCCGCGGTCAGCCGGTAGTGGGTGGCCGGCCAGCCGGACACCTGGAACGGGCGGGTCTGGCGCTCCCAGAGGAACGATTCGCCGCTGCGGGTGTCCAGGACTGTCCAGTCATCGCCGTTCAGCGAGCCCTCCAGGACCCAGCCGGTGAGCTGCGGGCCGGCCGTCACGGTATACAGCGTCACGGCCGCGGGTGCCTGGAGCGCATAGGCCGCCCACCCGCCGTCGGGCATGGAAACGCCGTCCACGGAGGTGTTGTTGAACAGCAGTTCCGGCGCGTCCACGGACCCCGAAATGTCGCCGTCGGGCGCTGTGAGGTCCGACGCCGGGGCCCGGGTTGCGCCGGGGGCGTCCAGTGACGGCGGGGCTGCTTCGGCAGACGACCCCCAGGCGGCCGGTTCCGCGCCGAGCACGAAGTCCAGCGTGGCGCCGGCGGCAAGGGTTGCATGGTCGATGAAGGTGCTGTGCCACGGCTCGCCATTGATGGTGAGGGACTGGATGTACACGTTGTCGGGGCCGTGGTTGGCTGCCCGGACCGTGATGGTGTTGCCGGTGGCGAGCCGGACTGAGGCGTCGGCGTAGAGCGGCGCGGTGAGGATGAAACCGCCCGAGGCCAGGGACAGCGGGTAGAAGCCCAGCGCTGCAAAAACGTACCAGGCGGACATTTCGCCGTTGTCCTCGTCCCCGGGGTAGCCCTGGCCGATCTCGCTGCCGGTGAAGAGGCGGGCCACGCTTTCGCGGGTGATGGCCTGGGTCTTGTGCGGGGCGTCCGTGAACGCGTACATGAACGGGGCGTGGTGGGCCGGCTGGTTGGAGATGCCGAACATGCCCATGCGGATGTTGCGGGCCTCGGTCATCTCATGGATGACGTCCCAGTAGGAGCCCTTGAACTCGTGGCGGGCCGTTTCGGGCGTGGCGAAGTACTCGTCCAGCTTCGCCTCCAGGCCCTTCCGGCCGCCGTGGAGTGCGGCCAGGCCGGCACCGTCCTGCGGCACGCTGAAGGCCATGCCCCAGGCGTTGGTTTCCGTGTAGTCGTGCCCCCAGGTGCGGGGGTCGAAGGTGTCCGGGCCGTGGCTGAAGGCGCCCCCGCTGTTGCGGCCCTGGAAGAAGCCGGTGGCCGGGTCAAAGAGGTGCCGGTAGCCGCGGGCCCGGTTGCCAAAGTAGGCGGCGTTGGCTGCATACTCGGCGCGGCGGGGGTCCTCCGCGGAGGCGCGTTCCAGCAGCAGTTCGGAGAAGCGGGCCACGCCGTAGTCGCTGATGGCGTTTTCCAGCGACCAGGACATGGCCTCGTCCGTGGCGTCGCTGGGGATCCAGCCGGTGAAGATGCCCACGTCCAGCCCCTTGCGGCCCGTGGCGGAATCACCGGAGGGCACGGTGGCGTTGCGCAGCGCGGAATCGTAGGCGTCGGCCAGGTCAAAGCCGCCCACGCCGTTGAGCGCGGCATCGGCAAAGACCAGGTCGCTGCTGGTGCCCACCATGCAATCCGAGTAGCCGGGTGCCGACCAGCGGGGGGTCCAGCCGCCGTCGCGGTAGTGCTCCACGAAGCCGTCCAGCATGTTCCCTGCCCGGTCGGGGTCCAGCAGGCACAGTGCCGGCCATTCCGTGCGGTAGGTGTCCCAGAAGCCGTTGTTGACGAAGGTGGTGCCGGGGTTCAGCTGCGAGCCGGTCACCTCGGCGCCGTGGGCGTCCGCGGGCTTGAGGAAGCTGGCGTACTGCCATTTGGGCTCAGCCGTGGTGCCCGCGTTTTCGCTGGCCGAGTTCGGGTACAGGAACATCCGGTACAGGTTGGAGTACAGCGTGGTGAGCTGGTCCGCACTGGCGCCCTGCACGGTGACGGCGCCGAGCTTGGCGTCCCACAGTTCCCTGGCGCGGGCCGCAACCTGGTCCACGCCGTCGCCGTCGGGAATTTCCAGGGCCAGGCTGTGGCGGGCCTGGGCGATGCTGATGAAGGACGTGGCCGCCTTGACGTTCACGGTGCGGGATTCATCCAGTGCGAACCGCACCCACCCGGCGGGGCGTTCGGCGTCGAACATGCCGGATTCCAGGGCGGGGCGGTCTGCCACGGCGTAAAAGTACATGCGCAGGGCGGTGGAGTTTTCGCTGCCGTCCACGTAGCCGGACAGCACCGGCAGCCCGTTGGTTCCGGTGCTGATGGTCAGGGAGCCGTTGTTGTCGAGCTGGTCCAGCAGCAGGGTGGCGCCCGTTGCGCCGTCGTTGCCTGTGCCCTCCGGGTACTCGAAGCGGAGCGCCACGGAGTGGTCGGCGGGCGCAGCCGTGGCCACCAGGCCGTTGTCGAAGGTGACGCGGTAGCGGTGCGGCCCGGCCTCTTCGTTGCCGTGCCGGAAAGCCAGCGCGCGCGTGGCAGGGTCCAGCTCGGGGGTGCCCGTGCCGGGCATGAACTGCAGCACGGAGTAGTCGTTCATCCACGGGCTGGGCTGGTGGGAGATGCTCAGGGCCTGCAGGGCACTCACCCCGGGGGCCACGTCGTGCTGGTGGTAGGCGTAGACCCACTGGGTGGTGCGGGCGTCAGTGCAGGGGGTGATGAAGTTGAAGCCGAAGGGCACGGCCGCGGCCGGCAGCGTGTTGCCGCGCGACACCCCGCCGGAGGAATGCGTGCCGCGCGTGGTCAGCACGTGGTCACTGGGGCGCCCCTCCCCCGCCGGATCGGCAGCCACATAAAGCTCGACGCCGTCGATCCAGCCTTCCAGCGTGGCCTCCGGCACGCCACCGGGCAGGTGCACGGCTGCCTCGATGGCGGTGACCGTGCGGCCCGCCAGCGGGGTCAGGTCAATGGTGCGGATGTTCCACTGGTCGGGGATGAGCGTCTTGGCTTCGCCCTGGGCCTTCGCGCCCGCGCCGAAGCCGTATTGGTCCGCCAGCCCGGTCTCCGAGAGGCGGGTGCCGCCGTCCAGGACCAGGTCGACGGCGGCGGCACAGGCCCCGTAGCCGCCTGCCGGGTCGTCGTCGTTGCCGGCAAACGCCGGGTAGAGGAAGTACCTCAGGGTGCTGCCCGCCGCGATCCGGTGCGTTTCCTCCCGCAGCACGGCGCGAACCGTGCGCTCCGCACCCAAGGGGGCTCCGGCGTCGGCCGTGTCCTTGGGCTCGTTGGCGGAAACGGTGTAGCGCCACGGGGAGGCGGTGTTGAAGCCCTGCCCCGGGCGCGAGCTGGGCGTGTGGGAGGGTCCGCTGTGGGGCAGCAATTCCATGGCTGTTCCTTGGAGGTCAGGAAGGGGTGAGGTCTGTGGGGACGCGCGGCACCGGGAGCGGAATGCTGTGACGCACGGCATAACTATTCTATGCTTAAGCGCATAAGTTAAGTCCATCACCAGAGACGCCTTTTCGGGATTTTCCGGCAGGCACCACGTCGCAAAGGATTGCCATGACAGCTACGCCCCTCAACCCAGCCGCCCCCGGACGCGTGGTGGTCTACTACCAGACGAACCAGGTGGACGGGACCCTGGTGTCCCCCGTGGAACTGGCACGCCGCTGCCCGGAGCTGACGGCCATCATTGTGGGTGCCATCCATGTCAACGCCGAGCCCGGGGACATCACGCTCAATGACGACCCCGCCGACCACCCCGACAACCAGGCGATGTGGGCCGAGCTGGCCGCCGTGCAGGAGCAGGGCGTGGCCGTGATCGGGATGCTGGGCGGGGCCGCGATGGGCAGCTTCGAGCGGCTTGAACCCGCCACCTTCGGCACCTACTACCCGCCGCTGCGCGAACTCATCGGCAAGTACCGGCTGGACGGGATCGACCTGGACGTGGAAGAGGACATGTCGGTGGAGGGTGCACGCCACCTGGTCGACGCACTGCGGGCAGACTTCGGCCCGGATTTCATCATTACGCTGGCCCCCGTGGCCACGGCCCTGTCCGGTGGCGGAAACCTTTCCGGCTTCGACTACGAGGAACTCTGGGCCACCCACGGCGGCCAGATTGACTGGATGAACGCCCAGTTCTACTGCGGTTGGGGCGTGCTGGACAGCACGGCCGAATATGACGCCATCATCTCCCGCGGCGTTTTCCCGGCCGCCAAGGTGGTTGCGGGGACCAGCACCCACCCCATGCACGGCAAGGGGTTTGTGGAGCCTGCCGTGCTTAATAAGACGGTGGCATCGCTGGCAGACAAGTACCCGGATTTTGGCGGCATGTCGTCCTGGGAATACTTCAACTCGGAGCCCGGCGGCACCGCTGCACCGTGGGAGTGGGCGCAGGCCATGGGAGCCGCCATGGAGCAGGGCCGCACCCGCTGACTGGGCCGGACGGCTCGACTCTTGTCAGCTGCCGAAGGAGCCGCGCTGGGGGTTGCCCACGGATGGGGCCTGGCGCTCGATGCGGGGCTGGGCGGCCCACTTGACGCCGTTGGCGAGGACCTGGCGGATCTCGGCCTGGTTGTAGACGGGGTATTCCTGGTCGCCGGGGCTGAAGTAAAAGATCCGGCCCCTGCCGCGCGTGAAGGTGACACCGGAGCGGAACACCTCGCCGCCGTCGAACGAGCTGATGAACACCAAATCGTCCGGGGTGGGGATGTCAAAGAATTCCCCGTACATTTCCTGTTCCGGGATGACGATGGGCCCGGTGATGCCCTCGGCGATGGGGTGGGTCGGGTTGACGTTCCAGACCAGCTCCCGTTCCCCGTCATTGCGCCACTGCAGCGAGCAGGTGGTGCCCATCAGGCTGATGAAGATCTTGGAAAAATGCGCCGAGTGGAGCACCAGCAGCCCCATGCCGCCCAGGACATGGCGGCGCACGCGCTGCACCACCTCGTCGCTGACGTCGCCGTGCGCCAGGTGTCCCCACCACAGCAGCACGTCCGTGTCCGCGAGCACGTCCTCGCTGAGTCCGTGCTCCGGATCGGCAAGCACGGCTGTCCGGATGAGCGCGCCAGGGAAGTGCCCGGCCAGCCCTTCCGCGATGGCGCCGTGCATGCCGTTCGGGTAGTAGCCGGCAATGGCGGGCGGGTCCTGGCGGGCCTCGTGCACGCCTTCATTCCAGATGGTGATGCGCAGGCTTTGGGGGTTCATGGCTAAAGCTCCACTTCTCGTTGTTCGCGGGCGGAAAGGTAGCAGGCGTCGATGACCAGCGCCCGTGTCAGTGCCACGGAGCCGTCGTGCCGGCCCCAGTTTTCGGACCCCGAGCGGATGGCGGCCACGAAGTCCTCCACCACGGCCCTGTGGTTGCCGTCCTCGGGAACCTCCGCCACGTAGTCGGCGTTCATGCCATCCACGTCCGTGAAGACGTGCAGGCCGGCGTCGGAGATTGACTGCGACTGGGCAGCCCGCAATTCGGCGCCGCCGTCCGTCCCGTAGACCCGGAAGTCCATGAGGTCTGCCGGGTCCCGGTAGCTGGCCCAGCCCGCCTCCAGGACCAGCGTCACGCCGCCTTCGAGCCGGATGAAGGCGGAGGCAAAGTCCTCCACCTCAAACTTGTGCTCCGACGCTGCGGCCAGGTAGTTCACGTCGCCGCCGCGTCCCTGCGGGCCCAGTTCCGCGTAGGCCGATGCCGAAACGGAGATGACCTTGGGTTCACCCAGCAGGTGCAGTGCATAGTCCAGGACGTGGACGCCAATGTCCGCCAGCGGGCCGCCGCCGGAAAGTTCCGGGTTGGTGAACCAGCTGCCGAGCGTGGGGATGCCGCGCCGGCGCAACCAGGATGCCTTGGCGTAGTACGGCCGCCCCAGCCCGCCGCCGTCGATGATTTCCTTGAGCTTGCGCACGTCCCCGCGGCGCCTGTGGTTGAACACGACGTCAAGCACCCGCCCGGCCTGGCGCGCGGCCGCGACCATCGCGGCACCTTCGGCACCGTTGCGGGCCAGCGGCTTTTCGCTCAGGACATGAAGGCCACGCTCCAGCGCAGCCACGGCGATGGGCGCGTGAAGGAAGGTGGGGACGGCAATGCTGACGGCGTCGAGGCCCTCCAGTTCCAGCAGTTCCTGCCAGGTGGCAAAGGCGTGGGGCACCTGGAAGGTGTCGGCGAGTTCGGCCAGGACATCGGCCTCCATGCCGGCAAGCGCGACGACGTCCACCCCGTCCAGGGCGCTGAAGGCCGCCGGGTGCTGCTGGCCGGCCCAGCCAAGGCCGACGACGCCGACCTTCAGTGTCCGCTCCGCAAAGTCATCGGTTGTCATGAGGCGTTTCCGTTCTTGTTGTCATGGCCGTCGGGGCCCTCGCAATAGTCAAGCAGCAGTTCGCAGAACATGGAGTTGGCCCAGGAAAACCAGGGGCGGGTGAACTGTTCCGGGTTGTCGGGGTTGAAGCCTTCGTGCATGTTGCCGGTGCCGCCGGTGGTGTCCCGAAGGGTCTGCAGGATGTCCCACTTCTCCTCGCGCGTGGCGGCGGTCAACCCCTGGACGGCAAGCGCAATGGGCCAAATGTACCCCTCGGGGGTGTGCGGGCTGCCAATGCCCGCGGCATGGGACCCCGTGTAAAAGTAGGGATTGGCGTTGCTGAGGATGAACGCCCGGGTGGCCTGGTAGACGGGATCGGCCGTGTCCACCCCGCCCGTGAGCGGCAGGGACAGCAGGCTGGGCATGTTGGCGTCATCCATGAGCAGCGTGTTGCCCAGCCCGTCCACCTCATAGGCGTAAATGTCGCCAAACTCGGGGTGGTTGACCACGCCGTGCCGCGCAATGCCTGCCGCAATGTCCGCGCCAAGCGCCAGCGCCTCGGCTGCCAGTTCCGCGTCCTGATAGACGACGGCGGCAATCTCGCCGATGTGGCCAAGGGCCAGCTTCGCAAAATGGTTTCCGGGCACGTTGTAGCTGTACACACAGGCGTCGTCGCTGGGGCGGAACCCGGCCCATGTCATGCCAGTCACGGCCGTGGCCGGCCCCAGCCCGTCACGCGACAGGGTTTCGCTGGGCAGCTCCGTGTGGCGCACAAAGCGGTAGTCGGAGTTCTGCTCATGGTCCTGCTCCAGGCGCCACTGGCGCACGATGGACCGCATCGCCTCATGGACGGCATCCGTAAAGATGTCCGTCCGGCCCGTCCGCCGCCACAGCTGGTGGGCCAGCTGGACCGGAAATGCCAGCGAGTCAATCTCATACTTGCGTTCCCAGATCCAGGGGTTGTCGCAGGCGTCCGCCGGATCATAGGAGGCACCATTCGGTTCCTGGTTGAAGGCGTTGGCGTAGGGGTCCATGGCCACGCACTCAAATTGGCGCCTGACCAGGCCGGCGACGACGTCGGAAAGCTCGTCCCCGGAGTCGGGGCCGGCGCCCCCGCCAACGCCCGCACCCAACAACCTCAGAAACGGGAGCATCTGCGCCGAAGAATCCCGGAGCCACATGGCGGGAATGTCACCGGTGATCACAAAGGTGGTCCCGCCGGCTTCCCTCGTCAAGGTGGTGTCCAGGGTGTTGCGCATGGCGTGGACAAACATCCCGGCCAGGACGGGATCCCCCGTGACCTCGAGGATCCGGGCGGCACCGGCTGCGAAGGCGCCGTGCAGAAATTCAGCTTCCGGTCCGGCCGGCTGCTGTGTACTTGTGGACGGCAATCCGCCACCTCCGTGTAGTGTCATCCCCGGGAAGGGGTATCGAATAAAGATAGTGTAATACTGCAATACAGCCGAGCTTTGTTCGAACCGCGTACTTTTGCTTGATTCTGGCATGGATTAGTCCTAGACCAATGGCCCTACCAGGCGGTAGAGTGGTGTCCAATCATTGACTTCAAACAAAGTCGCCAGTCTTTCGCAGGAATCATTCAGGAGCAGCACCATGGTCGCCCACAACTCACCCGGCAAGGGGCACGCCCCGCAGCCCGCGGCCATGTCCGTCAGCGACTCGGCGATGGACATGCTGACCTTGGTCGCCAACGAAACCACCATCTCCCGCGCCCAGCTGGCCAGGTCCCTCAAGCTTGCCCCTTCCACGGTTTCCCTGCGTGTCAATGAGTTGATGGAAGCGGGCCTGGTGGTGGAAACCGGGGAGGGCTCCTCCACCGGCGGCCGGAAGCCGCGCAGCCTCCAACTCAACCACCGCGCCGGACACGTGCTGGTGGCCGACCTCGGCTCCCGCCACGTCCGGGTGGGCATGATGGACCTCGCCGGCACCTTGCTGGCCACCGAATCGGCCGCCGTCGACGTCGCCACCGGCCCGGAAGCCACCCTCACTGCCATCGCGGCCATGATGGACTCCCTGGCCGCCGGCAACTCCAGCGGGCTGCTGCGGGGTGTGGGCCTGGCCCTGCCCGGCCCCGTGGACTTCGCGGCGGGGTGGGTTGATTCCCCGGCGCGGATGCCCGGCTGGCACCGCTTCCCCATTCGCGACTGGATGTCCGCGCACTTCAACTCCCCGGTATTTTGTGACAACGACGCCAATGTGATGGCCCTGGCCGAACACGCCCTGCGGCAGAATTCCGAGGACCATCCCAAAAAGCCGGTCAACACCTTGTTCATCAAGGCCGGTGCGGCCATTGGCTGTGGATTGGTGGCCAATGGCGAGGTGTACCGCGGCTCCACCGGCACCGCCGGGGACATCACCCACGTGCGCGTCAAGGCGGCCGGTGAGAGGGCCTGCACCTGCGGCAATTTCGGCTGCCTGGAAACCATCGCCAGCGGCTCCGCTGTGGTGGCCGACTTGGTGGCCAAGGGAGTTGAGGTGTCGAACCTGACGGAGGTGGTGGCATTGGCCAATATGGCCGACGCCCTTGCCACCACCAGTGTCCGGACGGCGGGGCGCATGTTGGGGGAAATGCTTTGCAGCATTGTCAACTTCGCCAATCCCGACCATGTCATCCTCGGCGGCGCCCTGTCGCAGGTGGAACCGTATGTTGCAGCCATCCGCAGCCAGCTCTATGAAGGCTGCCACCCCCTGGCCACCAAAAACCTGACCATTGAAAAGTCCATTGCGGGCCCTCATGCCGGGATGATCGGCGTCGGGCTGCTCAGCCTGCGCGAACTGCTGCGCACGAACGTGCTGGTGCCCCAGCTCGATGAGCCGGGGCACCAGCCAGCTGCTACGCCTTCTCGAGGTTGATGGTGGTGATGGCCGCGTTGTTGTAGCCGCCAATGCTGGAGCGGTAGTTGACGGCTTCATCCTTCATGCTCGGGAAGCCCTTCCAGTTCTTGGTGGTCCACATTTCGCCGGAGCCGCCGCTCATGTAGGACAGGTACGGGGCACCCTCCGCGACAGCCTTTTGGATGATCTGCAGCTGCGTGGTGATCTCCGCGATGTTCTGCATCGGCAGGGCCTGCAGCGCTGCCAAGGCGTCATTGGCTTCCTTGGGCATCTTCCACAGGCCCTGGTTGCCGTAGCCCAGCTTTTGCGGTCCTGCCTCCAGGTTCTTCCAGCTGTAGCCCTGGAAGGCGTTGTACGGCGAACCATTCAGGTTGGCCGTCCACACCATCATTTCGTAGTCATGGATCTTGGCCTGGAACACGGTGTCCGGGGTGGGCATGTACTTCACGTCAATGCCCAGGTTCTTCTTCCACTGGTCAATGATCATGGGGGCTACCACAATGTCTGTTGCCTGGCCCAGGTTCACGAACAGGCGCACGGGATAGGACTTGCCATCCTTGGTCAGGTTGCCTCCCTCCACGGTCCAGCCGGCCGCCGCGAGGTCGGCCTTGGCCTTGTCCACGTTGGGCTCCAGCGGCTTGGCGTACTCGGGCAGCAGGTAGCTCTTGTACAGGTCCAGGTTCAGGCCCGTCACGGACGGCACGGTGTAGCCGATGCCCACGGCCTTCGTGGCCGCCGTCAGGTCCACCGAATCGCGGAACGCGCGGCGCACTGCGGCGTCCGTGAATGGCGGGAAGGTGCAGCCGAACAGCACGCCGCGGGAGGATCCGTCCGGGAAGTACTCGTAGTGGTTGTCCTTGCCCATGCCCAGGAACTGCGTCAGGACGCCCGCCCCGCCGCCGTCGGCCCAGTCCACCTTGCCGGAGGAAATGGAGGACTGGATGTTGCCCACGGTGCCGGTGGGAATGATGTGGACTTCCTTGACACCCTTCGCCTTGCCGCCCCAGTAGTCCTCGCGCAGGGTGATCTGGACCTGCTGCCCCGAGAAGCTCTTCAGGACGCCCGGGCCCGTGCCCACCGGCTTCTTGTCCACAAACTTGTCGTGGGCGCCCTGCTTTTCATAGATGTGCTTGGGGTACACGGGGTAGTACATGGACATATTGGTGTCCTGCTGGTAATTCGGGCTGTTGTAATTGACCTCCACCGTGTGCGCGTCCAGCGCCTTTACCGGCTCCTTGATGAAGCCGTCCGGGGCCGGGGCGCCAAACACAAAGTTGTAGGTGTAGGCAACGTCGTCGGCCGTGAACGGCTTGCCGTCGCTCCAGGTCACGCCCTTGCGCAGCGTGTACGTGGCCGTGGCACCGGCGTTGGAATACACCACTTTTTCCGCCAGCGCCGGTTCAAGCTTGCCGCCGTCGCGGGTGGAAACGCGGAACAGCGTCTCATAGAAGAAGCCGATGCCGGGTCCGCCGTCGCCGCCGCCGTTGGCGTTGAAGTTCTCCGGGAACTGATTCGACGCACCGGCGTCGGCGCCCAGCGTCAAAATCCCGTCACCGGCCTGCCCGCCGGCCACCGCGCCCTTGCAGCCGACCATGGTCAGCGCCGAGCCCGCAATGATCGCGCCCAGAAAATTCCTGCGTCCAAAATCCTTCATGTTCTTGCCTTTCAAGGGAATTTATTGAAGTTGGTAAAACGTGAAATGTCTTAGTGTGAAACCAGTTCGCCTGACGCGGCCGCCTGGGCCTCGTCCTCCACGAGCCAGCACGCGGACTGGCGCCCGCCGAGTTCCAGGAGCGCCGGCTCCTGGCTCAGGCACCGGTCCATGACGGCCGGGCAGCGGGCGGCGAACCGGCAGCCGCCATGCGTTTTGCTGTTGTCCATGCCGGTGCCGGCGGCAGCCTCGGAGGGGATGGCCACTCCGGAACCCTTGAACCGTGCGGGGTTGGGCGCAGCGGCCAGCAGCAGCTTGGTGTAGGGGTGCTTCGGGTTGGCGATGACATCTTCGGTGGGCCCGGACTCCACGATGACCCCGCCATACATGACCGAAATCCGGTCGGAGAGGTAGCGGGCGCTGGCGATGTCGTGGGTGATGTACATGACCGCCATGCCCTCCTCCTCACGCAGGTCCTTGAGCAGGTTCAGCACGTCAAGGCGGATGGAGGCGTCCAGCATGGAGGTGGGCTCGTCGGCCAGGATGACGCTGGGTGAGACGGCCAGCGAACGTGCAATGGCAATGCGCTGGCGCTGGCCGCCGGACAGGTCGGTGGGGTACCGGTCAATGTAGGCCTCGGCCGGTGACATGCTGACGCGTTCAAGGAGTTCCAGCGACTTTTGCCGCACGTCCTTGCGTCCCTTGGCCAGTCCGTGGATTTTCAGCACGCGGCCCAGGATGTAGCTGATCTTCTTCAGCGAATTCAGGGAGGCAAACGGGTCCTGAAAGATCAGCTGGACGTTGTTGAAGTATTCGCGCTCGTGGCGGGGGGAGACCTTGATCGGCTCGCCGCGGAAGAACACCTCGCCCCCGGTCTGCTTGTAGATCAGGGAGAAGACGCGGGCAATGGTGGTCTTGCCGGAGCCGGACTCCCCCACCAGCGCCATGATCTCGCCGGCGTAGAGCTTCAGGTCCACGCCGTCCAGGGCCTTGATGGTCTTGCGGTCCCCGCCCACGTGGACGTCGAAGTGCAAGGCGAGGTTGCGTGCTTCCAGGACTGGGACTTGTTCGGTGGTCTCAGGCATTGAGTGCCTCCTTTGCTGGTTCCGGAATTTCCTGCGTGAGCAGGTGGCAGGCTGCCCGGCCGCCGGAGATGTCCAGCAGGGCGGGGATTTCGCTTTCACAGCGGGCAATCTTTTGGGAGCAACGCGGCGCGAAGGCGCATCCCTGCGGCAGGTTCAGCAGGTTCGGCGGCGAGCCGGGAATGCCGGTGAGCTTGCGGACAGGTTCGGTCAGCGGGGGGAAGGCGTTGCGCAGCCCCTGCGTGTATGGATGCCGCGGCGCCTCATACATTTGCGCCGCCGTGCCCACCTCAACGATCTTGCCGCCATACATGATGGCAATCCGGTCGGAAATTTCCAGCAGCAGGGACAGGTCGTGCGTGACAAAGGCGATGGCGAAGCCCAGCTTTTCCTGCAGTTCCAGCACCTTGGCGAGGATCTGGCGCTGCATGACGACGTCGACGGCGGTGGTCGGTTCATCCATCAGCACCAGTTCCGGGTCGCAGGCCAGCGACAGGGCAATGAGGGCCCGCTGCTGCATCCCGCCGGAGAGCTCGTGCGGGAACGCGTTGATGCGGTGTGAGGGGATGCCCACCATCTGCAGGAGTTCCTCGGCACGGGCAGTCGCCGTCGCCTTCGTCAGGGAACTGTCATGGGCCAGGAGCACATCCAGGAACTGGGCCTTCAACCGGCTCACCGGGTTCAGGCACGCCATGGCACTCTGCATGACGATGGAGATGCCGCTCCAGCGGTAGTCCACCAGCTGCTCTTCGGAAAGCTGTGTCAGGTCAACCGGTTCCTTGCCCTTGGCGTGGAAAACCACCTGGCCGGCGCTGGTCACCGCTGGCGCCCGCTGCAGCCGGCCCAGGGCGGCCAGCAAGGTGGACTTGCCCGACGCCGACTCCCCCGCAATGCCGAGGATCTCACCGCGGTGCAGGGTGATGTTGATGTCATCGCAGGCCCGGATGTTCCCGGCTTCGGTGACATAGTCCACGCACAGGCCCCTGGCCTCCAGCAGGGGCGGGGAGGTGGCAATGCGGTGGGCAATTTCAGCCACTGTTTCCAGTTTCATGCCATCGCTCCGATCTTGGGCTGCCCGGCGGCATCCTGGCGCTTCTTCTGCTTGAGGAACTTGCGCATCAGGGTCATGCGCTTGGAGCTCAGCGTGGGGTTGGTGACTTCGTCAAGGCCGAAGTTGATCATCGTCGTGGCAAAGCCGATCAGGGCCAGGCATATCCCCGGAGGGCCAAACCACCACCACTGGCCGTTGAACAGGGCATTCTGGGTGGTGGCGTAGTTGATCATCAAGCCCCAGCTGGGCTCGGCGGCACTGCCAATGCCCAGGAAGGCCAGGGAGGCCTGCATGCCCACACCTGCCGCGATCAGTCGCAGGAACATGGGGGAAATGATGCCCGAAAGGTGCGGCAGGACTTCCACCAGGATCACGCGCAGGGGATGCTCGCCGATGGTGCGCAGGGCGGCTGTGAAGTCACGGCCGCGCAGGGACATGGCCTGGGCGCGGATGGCGCGGGCACCGCCGGTCCATTCCAGCCCGCCGATGATGATGGAGACCAGCAGGACGTTTGCGTTCTGCAGGAGCCCGGCGATCATGAAAAGGATCGCGAAGGACGGGATGTTCTGGACCACCAGGATGACGCCGTTGAGGAACCTGTCCACGGCCCCGCCGGAGAAGCCGGCGATGGTGCCGATGACCACGGACAGCGCCGTACCGATGACGGCGGAAATCAATCCAACCAGCATGGAGCTGCGGGCTCCGTACAGCAGCCAGGAGAGGGCATCCTGTCCGGAGCTGGTGGTGCCCATCCAGTGGCTGGCCGAGGGCGCCTGGCCCATGGCGTTGCCGTCAAACGTGTAGGGGGTCCAGCCCAGCACGTGCTCGCTGAACGGCTGCCCCACGGCGGCGGCAAACAGGAAGACTCCCATGATGACGAGGCCTATCTGGACCTTGCGCAGGGACATGAATCTGGCGAACATGGCTTATTTCTCCTTCGTCCGCGGATCGAGCAGCACGTATACGGAGTCAGCGATGAAGTTGAAGACCAGGCTGACCAGGATGATGAGCAGCATGACGCCCTGCATGACGGGGTAGTCGCGCGTGCCCTGGGCGGCGAAGAGCAGGCTGCCCACGCCGGGGTAGATGAAGACGCTTTCGGCCAGGATCACGGCCGTCAGCGACGCCCCGATGGACTGGGCCAGGCCGGTGAAGTTGGGCAGGAGTGCGTTGCGCGCGGCATAGTTGCGCAGCACCTTGTTGGGCTTGAGGCCCTTGGCCCGCGCCAGCTGGACGTAGTCCTCGTTGACCGTGGTGATCATCATGTTGCGCATGGTGAACATCCAGTTGGCGAAGCCCACCAACACCAGCGTGGCCATGGGCAGGATGGAATAGATGGCCACACTGGTCAGGAACGTGGGATCAAGCAGGTTGATGGCCAGGCTTTCGTTGTAGGCGCCTTGGGGCGGCAGCCAACCGTTCTTGTAGCTGATGAACCAGACCAGCAGCAGGCCCAGCCAGAAGGCCGGGATGGAACTGAAGAACATGGCGATCGGGGTGACGATCGAGTCGAGCCTGCGCCCGGGCTTCCAGCCCAGCTTCGCGCCGGCCCAGGTACCAATGATCCAGCCAATGATGGTGGAGAAGATCGCAAGGTACAGCGTCCACGGGAGGGCCCGGCCAATGAGGTCGGCCACCGGGACCGGGTAGTACTGGATGGACAGGCCCAAGTCCCCCTGGAGGGTCTGGACCAGGTAGTGCCAGAACGCCACCAACACGTTTTGGTTTGGATCGCCGTAGCGGGCGTAGATCTGTGCCAGCGCATAGGGGCTGGGCATGTTGCCCGTCTTGGCAACGATGCTTTGGATCATCTGGTCCGCGGGGTTGCCCGGCATGAAGCGGGGCAGCATGAAGTTGGCCACCAGGGAGATAAAAGCCACGATCAGGTACGTGACGAGCCGCTTGCCCAGGTACTTGAATCCTTGGACCCGAGCCTTGTAGGAGAACCTGGGCTGCTTCTTCACTTCCAGGTCCGGCTCAGGCCCCTTATCCAAGGGCGGATGATCTTGTACATCAATGGACATATTTACCTCCCAAGTTTTCGTGGATTGTGAGCTACGATACATCAAATTTCAAATAAACAACACATACTTCATTCGATTACTTGAAGTAATAGTGCATCCTTTTTTCGAATATCAAATAAAGCTTGCCTCCAACGCTGGCATCTGGAGCGAAAAAGTGGTTGCATTGATGATGCTAGCTTAAGCGCCTAAGTGATGTCTGCCACTAGCACATATGCTTCTTGTAGGAAGATCCCCCGGCAGTAGATCCCACGCCCCCGAAAGGTGAGCCCCCATGCATGACAACCACAGCCTGATCGAGAACCGGTTACAGCGAGTCCTGAAGGAACGGATTGTTCCGTCCATCTACACCCCGGTGGCCGGCCTTGAGATGACTGCATGGCATGTGGACGGCGGCATGGGCGAGCCCGTGGACCCCGCCGTCGCCCTGCCCGGCGGCGACACCGCCCCGAAGGCTGTGGCGGGAGTGGAATACGTGCCGTTTGCCCTGGGCGAGGAATGGGGCCCCGCCTGGGGCACCAGCTGGATCCACATCACAGGCACCGTGCCGGCGGAGGCTGCCGGCGCCAAGGTTGAAATGGTCATCGACCTGGGCTGGGACGGGCATTCCCCCGGCTTCCAGGCCGAGGGGCTGGCCTACAACCCCGACGGCAGCGTCATCAAGGCACTAAACCCGTTCAACTCCTGGCTGCCCGTCACGGACAAGGCCGCCGGCGGCGAGAAGATCGACTTTTACCTTGAGGCGGCCGCCAACCCGCTGATCCTTGACCACAACCCGTTTGTCCCCACCGAGCTCGGCGAGAAGTCCACGGCCGGCAACCAGCCGCGCTACAAGGTGGCCAGGGCCGACATCAACATTTTCAACAGCGAGGTGTGGGAGCTGGTCCAGGACCTGGAAGTCCTGCACCAGCTCCAAAACGAGCTGGACTTGGGGAACCCGCGCCGCTGGGACATCCTGTACGCCCTGGAGCACGCGCTCGACGCCGTTTCCCTCACCGACATTCCCGGCACGGCCGCCGCGGCCCGCCAAAAACTGGAAAAGGTGCTGGCCCAGCCCGCCAACGCCAGCGCCCACCAGCTGACCGCGATTGGCCACGCCCACATTGACTCGGCCTGGCTCTGGCCGGTGCGCGAGACTGTCCGCAAGGTGGCCCGGACCAGCTCCAACATGGTGAACCTGCTCGCCGAATACCCAGACATGCAATTCGCCATGTCCTCCGCCCAGCAGTATGAATGGATCAAGGAACAGCGCCCCGAGGTCTTTGCCAAGGTCAAGGCCGCCGTGGAAGAAGGCCGCTTCATCCCGGTGGGCGGCATGTGGGTGGAGTCGGACACCAACATGGTCGGCTCCGAGGCCATGGCCCGCCAGTTCACCTATGGCCAGCGCTTCTTCCGCGAGAATTTTGGCATCCAATGCGAGGAGGTCTGGCTGCCGGACTCCTTCGGCTACTCCGCCGCCCTCCCCCAGATCGTCAAGCAGGCCGGAGCCAAGTGGTTCCTGACGCAGAAGATCTCCTGGAACACCGTCAACAAGTTCCCCCACCACACTTTTAACTGGGAGGGCATCGACGGCACCCGCGTTTTCACCCACTTCCCGCCCGTTGACACCTACAACTCGGACCTTTCCGGAGGACAGCTGGCCCACGCCGTGCGCAACTTCCGGGACAAGGGCGCCTCCAACCATTCCCTGGCGCCCTTTGGCTGGGGCGACGGCGGCGGCGGACCCACCCGCGAAATGATCGCCCGCGCCCGCCGCACCAAGGACCTGGAAGGCTCCCCGCAGGTCACCATCCAGACCCCCAAGGAATTCTTCACGGCCGCCGAGGCGGAGTACTCCAACGCTCCGGTCTGGAAGGGTGAGCTCTACCTGGAACTGCACCGCGGCACCTACACCTCGCAGACGCTGACCAAGCAGGGAAACCGCCGCAACGAGCACCTGCTGCGCGAAGCGGAACTGTGGAGCGCCACGGCCGCCGCCCGGGGCCTGGTCGACTACCCCTACGAGGAACTGGACCGCATCTGGAAGCTGGTGCTCCTCCACCAGTTCCACGACATCCTGCCCGGCTCCTCCATCGCCTGGGTCCACCGCGAAGCCGCCGAGCGCCACGCCGAAATGACGGCGGACCTGAATGCGATCATCAGCCGCGCCCAGGAGGCACTGTCCGCGGTTGCGGCAGGCACGGAAAACCTCGTGTTCAACGGCTCGCCGTTCGCCCGCCACGGCATCGCCGCCTTCTCGGCCGGCGTCCCGGCAGCAGCCCAGGCCCCTGTGACGGTCACGCGCGACGGCGGCACAACCGTCGTCGACAATGGCCTGGTCACGGTGACCTTCGGCGCGGACGGCGTCATCACCTCCATGGTGGACGTGGCGGCGGGACGCGAAGTGGTCCCTGCCGGCCAGGGCGCCAACCTGCTCCAGCTGCATGCCGACTTCCCGAACATGTGGGACGCCTGGGACATCGACGAGTTCTACAAGAACACCGTCACCGACGTGCGCGAACTGGATTCTCTGGAGACGGCAACCGAGAACGACGGCACGGTGGTGGTCACCATCGCGCGCTCCTTCCGCAACTCCAAGGCGGTCCAGGAGGTACGGATCGCCCCGGACTCAAAGACCATCACGGTCCGCAACACCATCGACTGGCACGAACAGGAAACCCTGCTCAAGGCGGCGTTCCCCATCGACGTGCACGCCGATTCGGCCCGCTACGAAACCCAATACGGCCACATCACCCGCCCGACCCACGAGAACACCTCCTGGGACAGCGCCCGCTTCGAGGTCTGCGCACACCGCTGGGTCCACGTCAGCGAGCCGGGCTTCGGCGCGGCCGTGGTCAACGACTCCACGTACGGCCACGATGTTTCCCGCCACCTGGGCGATGACGGTTCCAGCTACACCACGGTGCGCCTGTCCCTGCTGCGCGGGCCGAAGTTCCCCGACCCGGAAACGGACCAGGGCAGGCACCAGCTCACGTACGCGTTCGTGGTCGGGGCTGACGTGTCCGACGCCGTTGCCGCCGGTTACGCGCTCAACCTTCCCGAGCGCGCCCTTACGGGGGCCCCGGTTGCACCGCTGGTCACCACCAGCTCCCCGGCAGCCCTGGTGGAGGCCGTGAAGATGGCTGACGACCGCAGCGGCGACGTGATCGTGCGCCTGTACGAGCCCCTCGGCGCCCGCGCCAAGGTCACGCTGAACACCTCCTTCCAGGTGCTCTCCGCCGAGGAAAACAACCTCCTCGAACAGCCGTACGGCGCGGGCACCCTCACCGTGACCGACGGCGCCGACGGCGGCAAGACCCTTTCCGTGGCGCTGCGCCCGTTCCAGATCACCACCCTCCGCCTGAAGAAAGGCACCCAGTGACCGGCTCCCCGCACACCTTCGACGCCGCCTTTAACCAGGTCCGGCAGCAGCCGCTGCGCTGGGGCGTCAACTACACCCCCAGCGACAGCTGGTTCCACTCCTGGCAGGACTTGAACATTGACTCGGTCAAGGCGGACCTGGAATCCATCGCCTCCATCGGCCTGGACCATGTGCGGATTTTCCCGCTGTGGCCGCTGCTGCAGCCCAACCGGTCCCTGATCCGCCCCGAGGGCATCGCCGACGTCGGCAAGGTGGTGGACGCGGCCGCGGAATTCGGCCTGGATGTTTCCGTTGACGGGCTGCAGGGGCACCTCTCCAGCTACGACTACCTGCCGTCCTGGGTCACCAGCTGGCACCGCCGCAACATCTTCACCGACCCCGACGTCATTGCCGCCGAAGCCGAACTGGTCACGGCCCTGGCCACCGAGGTCACCTCCCGGCCCAACGTGCTCGGAATGACGCTGGGCAACGAGACGAACCAGTTCGCGGTGGCCCGCCACCCGGAAAAGCATGTGACCACGCCTGCGCAGATGGGCGAATGGATCAACACGCTCATCTCCTCCGTGAAGAAGGTGTGGCCGGCCGGCATGCACCAGCACAGCTTTGACGACAACGTCTGGTTCATCGATTCGTCCCCCGTGACGCCGCGCCACGCGGCCTCCCTGGGCGACTCCACCACGGTGCACTCGTGGGTGTTCACGTCCGTGGCGCAGCTGTTCCCGGCCGGCCACCCCGCCCGGACGCTCTTTGCCGACTACCTGGTGCAGCTGGCCGACGCCTGGGCCGACAACCCCGGACGGCCCATCTGGCTGCAGGAAATCGGCGCACCGTACCCGGCCGTGCCCAAGGCTGAGGCAGCCGATTTCCTGGAGGCCAGCCTGCGCCCGTCCCTGGACACCCCGAACCTGTGGGGCGTCACCTGGTGGTGCTCGCATGACGTCAGCCGCAAGTTGGCCGACTTCCCGGAGCTGGAATACACCCTGGGCCTGCTCGACTCGGACCGCAAGGTCAAGCCCGCGGGGCGCCGCCTGGCCGAGCTGATAGCCGAGGAAAAGCTCAACCCGACACCGCTGCGCCAGCGCGGCACGGCCCTGTCCTTCGACCCGGGGGACGAGTCAACGGGAATCGGCCGGTCCGTGACGGACCCGTCCGGGGAGGTGTTTGCCGCCTGGCTGGAACTGGCGGCCCGCGGCGAAAAGCCCGCCCTGGTGCGTGAATCGAAACTGGCGGACACGGCCCACCTGGCCGGACGCGGCATCACCAACGTTGTCACTCCCGGGCAGCTGGGTGCCGAGGCGGCCGGCACAGGCGCTGCCCCGGTGGTCAGCGAAGCAAACATATGGAACGAAACGGTGGAAGCATGAGCAAACTGAACCTTATCCCCCTCCCGACGTCGGTAGTTGAGCACCACGGCTTCACGGCCGTCCCCGAGGCATTCAGCGTGTCCTCCTTTACGCCGCTGGGCACCTGGCTGAACCGGGCGCTGGAGGACTGGCTGGATGCCCGCATCCAGGCGGTCCCGGCCAATCAGTCCGGCGGTGAAGAGGGCTGGCTGCGCATCACCGAGGACGCTGCCCTGCAGGAGGGCGCATACACGCTGGCCGTCAACCCGACGGGAATCGCCATCGAGGCTGCAAGTTCCGCCGGCATCATCAATGCGGCCCAGACACTGCGCCAACTGGTGGGCACTCGGGGCTTCAGCACGGCACCCCGGCGGGGCACCGGCGTCGAACTTCCCAACGTCACCATCACCGATGAGCCGAATTTCTCCTTCCGCGGGGTGCATCTGGACGTGTCGCGGCACTTCATGCCGCTGGATGAACTGCTGCGATTCATCGACCTGGCCGCCGCGCACAAACTCAACGCGCTGCATCTGCACCTCACGGACGACCAGGGCTGGCGCATGGACATTCCGGCGTTCCCGCGGCTTCGGGACGTCTCCTCATGGCGCAGCGACACCATGGCCGTCTACACGGAGGACGGCCGGTTCATGACCGGGCGCCCGCACGGCGGCTGCTACTCCATCCAGGAACTGCGCGACGCCGTCGCCTATGCCCGCGAGCGCGGGGTGACCATCATTCCTGAAATTGACCTGCCCGGGCACTCGGTGGCTGCCATTGCCGCCTACCCGCAGCTGGGCGTCGACGCGCCGGACGTCCAGGTGTGGACCGGGTGGGGCGTGAACGACTGCATCCTGGACCCTTCGGACTACACGCTGGACTTCTTCCGCACCGTGCTGGACACCGTGATGGACGTCTTTGACGCCCCCATCATCCACATTGGCGGCGACGAGGTTCCCTACGAACGCTGGCACGCCTCCGACACAGTGCGGCAGCGCGCGGCGGAGCTGGGCCTGGAGTCCGTGGAACTGCTGCACGGCTGGTTCCTGGGCCAGCTCGCCGCGCATGTGGAGGCCCGGGGGCGCCGCGCCGGCGTGTGGCACGAGGCCGTCAGCCCCACCATGCCGCAGACGGCCGTGGTCAACGCCTGGGGCGGGCTGGACACCGTGGTGCACAGCCTGTCGGCAGGCTACGACACCACCATTTCCTGCTGCTCGCACCTGTACCTGGACTACCGCGAAAATGACGATCCCCGCGAGCCCAGCGGCTGCAGCCCCCTGCTGTCCACGGAAAAGCTGTACAACTTTGAGCCACTGGAACCGCGCGTGCTGGCGGCTGCCCAGGCCGGAGGTGCCGCGATCACAGGCATCCAGGCGCAGATCTGGACGGAGTACCTGGACACCCGCGAGATCCGCGACTACAACACCTACCCGCGCCTGAGCGCCTTCGCCGAGCTGGCCTGGAGCCGGGACCGCGACTATGCGGACTTTGCGGAGCGGCTCGAGGACGGGCACCTGGACCGGCTGGCGGCTGCAGGGGTGGACTTCCGGCCGCTGGCCGGCCCGCACGCCTGGCAGGAACGCCCGGACATCGCGGCCAAGGCCGGGCGCTGAGGGCGGGGCGCAGCCAGTTATGAGGATGCAGACCGTACCCGCCGTGCAGCAGTGGAAGGACCGCGACGGCCGGGGGCCGGGCGTGCCGGGACCCTGGGTTCCCGCGTCCCGGCCGCGTGTGGTGGTGGCGGCACGGGATGCGCCCTTGTTGGGGGAACTGGCTGCGCTGCTGTCCGGGGAACTTGCCGGGGAACGTGCCCGGGAACGTGCAGGGGAAGTTGCCCGGGAACGTGCAGGGGAAGCCGGCCCGGCCGCCCCTGCACGCTTCCAGGCCCCCGCCGGCCCCGCCCAGCCCGGCGACATCGAGCTGCGCCTCGAGCCGCTGGTCGATGCGGGCCTCACCGCCGGGCAGCTGGCCGAGGCCTACCGGCTGACGGCCGGCCCGGTCCTGACTATCACGGCCCCCGCCGTGGCGGGCCTGTACTACGGCACCCGGACGCTGCTGCAGCTGTTGCGCAGCGGGACTGCGCCCACCGGCACCATCACCGACTGGCCCGCGTTCGAACAGCGCGGCGTCATGGTTGATGTCGGCCGCAAATACTTCTCCCCGGAATGGCTCAAGCGTCTCATTGAAAACATGGGCTGGCTGAAGCTGAACCACCTCCACCTGCACCTGAACGACAACGTCGGGGTTGGCCTGGAATGCGCCAGCCACCCGGAAATTGTCAGCGAAAAGCACCTCTCCTACGCGGACCTGGACGGCATCCTGGCCGTCGCGGCCACCCACCACGTCACGGTGGTGCCCGAGTTCGACACCCCGTCCCATGCGGCCGCCATCCTGGCCCGGCGCCCCGAACTGGCCATCACGGACCGCCACGGGACCGTTGAAAAAGACAAGCTCAATGTCGCCAACGCGGCGGCCCGGACGCTGGCGGCCGACGTCGTGCTGGAATGGGCGGACCGCTTCCCCGGACCGTACTTCCACCTGGGCGGCGACGAATTCTTTGCCGCCCCCTGGGAGCCGGCCGGGCACCAGGACCCGCTGCGCTACCCCGGCCTGGCCGCGTGGGCACGGGCGGAAACCGGCAACCCGGGCAGCACGGCAGTGGACGGGTACACGCTCTACCTCAACCAGCTCAGCGCCCTGCTCCGGTCCACGGGGAAACGGGCCCGGGTCTGGAACGACCACGTGCACCCCGGCGCCCGCGGTGTCCCGTTGGACCCGGATGTGGACCTGGAATGCTGGATCCGCTGGAATGCCGGGTTCCCTGGCGCCAGGGACTTCCACCGCGCCGGCCACCGCCTTGTGAACCGCAACGGCGACCACTTGTACTTTGTGCTGTCCTCCGACTCCGTCCCGCCCACCACGGGCAGGAAGTCCGCCGAGGGCGTGTACGAGTTGTGGCGCCCCCGCTTATTCATGGGGGCGGCCGGCGGCCTGCTCGACGACGAGCTGGACGCGTCGGTGCCCGTTGCCGGGGCGGTCATGTCGATCTGGTGCGACTACCCTGACGCCCTGACGGAGGCGGAAGTGGCGGATCAAACCCTTGACTGGTTCCGGTCCCTGTCCCAGCAGCTCTGGGGATCGCCGAAGCCCTGTGGCACATTTGCCGAATTCAGCACGCTGTTCCCAGCCGTCGGAACCGCCCCGCGCTAGCCCGCTGGTCGAGCAGCGAGCCCGGTGGTCGAGCAGCGAGCCCGGCGAGCGCGTCGAGACCTGGATTGGCGCCCGCCGCTGGTCGAGCAGCGAGCTCCGGTAGTCGAGCAGCGAGCCCTGCGAGCGCGTCGAGACCCGGGGTCCGCACCCGGTGGTCGAGCAGCGAGCCCTGCGAGCGCGTCGAGACCCGGGGTCCGCACCCGGTGGTCGAGCAGCGAGCCCTGCGAGCGCGTCGAGACCCGGGGTCCGCACCCGGTAGTCGAGCAGCGAGCTCTGCGAGCGCGTCAGACCAAAGAATTCGACAAGCTCAATCACCGCCCGCCCCCGCATTCTCCTCAGAAAAAACCGCAGACCTGATGACAGGGTGGAAATCCGGGAACGCCACATTGCCCGCAAAAAGTGATAGAGCGTCAGGCGAAAAGCGGTAAAAGGTGGTGGAGCGTTGCCGGAAAAACCGTAAAAGGTGATGGAGCGTCAGAGGGGGCGTTGGGGGCCGATCAACGGCCGGCCCCTTCCACGGTGGAGTCGCGCACCACCAGTTGCGGCGTTGGCATTTGCACATCCTCCGGCGTGGTCCCGGCCATGAGTTCCAGCAGGCTCCGGGCGGCCTCCGCCCCCATCACCGTGGGGTCCCGGCGCAGCGCGGTCAGCTGCGGGCGGATGGCGGTCCAGATGATGTTGTCCTCCCACGCCACCACGGCCATGTCCTGTGGCACGTCCAGGCGGTGCGCATTGAAGGTGGCCAGCCCTGCCAGCGCCAGGACCTCGTTGTCGTAGATGATGGCCGTGGGCCGCTCGGGCAGGGCCAGGATCTCCTCCGTGGCCTCCAGGCCGGAATGCTCGGAGTAGTCCGTGAGGTAGCTGCCGTGGGCCCTGATGCCAAGCTTTTTTGCGGCCGCTGCGAAGGCTTCCACGCGGCGGCGGGTGTGCAGGAGGTCATTGATGCCCGCCACGTGGGCGATGTCGGTGTGGCCCTGTCCGGCCAGGTGCTGCACCAGCACGGTCATGGCGGCTGCATCGTCCACGCCCACAAAGGGCAGTCCAAAGCCCGGCGTGCCGCCAATGGCCACAGCGGGCAGCCCCAACCCTTTCAGCTGTTGGGGACGGGTGTCGGTGGTGCGCGGGTCAACCACAAAGACCCCGTCCACGCGGCGTTCGGACCACCAGCGCTGGTAGGTTTCCTGCTCCTGCTCCAGCGTTTCCACGATCTGCAGCACCAGCGCCTGGGATTCGGCATTGATGACGGATTCTATTCCGGCGATGAGCCGGAGGAAGAAGGAATCGTTGCCCAGGCCGTCCCTGCCGCGGGCCAAGACGAGCCCCACGGCCCCGGCCCGCGCGCCGGACAGGGCGGCGGCGGCCACATTGCGGCGCCAGCCCAGCTTCTCCGCAGCCTCATGGACGCGTGTGACGGTGGCCGGTGAGACGCCGCCCTTGCCATTGAGGGCAAAGGAAACAGCCGCCTCGGACAGCCCGGTAACCTGGGCGATCTGGCGCATGGTGGGCCGGGACATGGATTCCTTTGTGAGCTGGATGGCCGGACGCCGAAAATGACGACGATTAGCTACCCATTTTATCCGATGCCGCCCTCCGGCTCGGCGCCCGGCTCCGCGGTGCCCTCCGGCTCGGCGCCGCCCTCCGGGGCCGCCGTGGGTGCCGTGTAGCCTTCCGGGAGCCGGGGCACGGCGGCCCCGGGGTCGCCCATGTACACGCAAGCGGACGCCAGACGTGCACCAGCGCCGCTGAAGTCAACCCGCAGCCGGCCCCCGGAGGTGGGCTCCACCTGGTGGATGCGGCGGATGCCCACGGTCCGGCCCGCCGCCACCTCCCGTCCGTCCACGGACACGGCATGTCGGGTGATGTGCTGCCCGCCGGCCAGCTCCTCCACCAATTCAACGTGCGTGAATTCCACCCGCTCGGGCAGCGTCAACGTGGCCCCGCCGCCGTCGTGCTCCACCACTGCCTCGACGCGCCCCGAGAGCCTCCGGTCCAGCTCGGCCCGCCAGGCGTCCACGGTGCGCCGGTCTGCCTCAGGGATCAGCCCGCGCCGGTCCGGAGCCAGGTTCAGCAGCAGGTTCGCCCCCATCCCCACCGAGCGGTAGAAGATGGCGAGCAGGTGCTCCACGGACTTCGCCTCGTCCCCGGCATTCCAGAACCAGCCGCGGCGGATCGAAACATCGCACTCCGGCGGCAGGTAGGCGGGCGAACCCAGCCCGGTGGCCGCGTCCGTGTACTGGTCATTGTCCGTGTGTGCCACAACATACTGGACCGGGTCGCCGGCCAGCCCGTCCTCATTGCCCACCCAGCGGATGGTCGGGTGCCCCATGTTGAAGATCATGGCCTCCGGCTGGTGCTGGCGGACGACGGCGGCAATCCGGTCCCAGTCGTAGCTGCGGCCATCGGAGCCCGCCCCGTCAAACCAAAGTTCCATGAGCGGGCCATAGCCGGTGCACAATTCCGTCAGCTGGCGGAGGTAAAAGTCGTCGTATTCCTCCGGGTCGCCGTAGCACGCCGCGTTGCGGTCCCACGGGGAAAGGTAGAGGCCAAAGCCCATCCCGGCACGGGCACACGCGCGCGAAACCTCAAGGACCATGTCACCCCGCCCGTCCCGCCACGGGGAAGCAGCCACGGAATACCCCGTGGTTTCCGTGGGCCAGAGGCAAAAACCGTCATGGTGCTTCGCCGTCAGAACCAGGTACCGGGCTCCCGCAGCCTGTGCGGCTGCCACCCAGTTGTCGGCGTCGAAGCCGGACGGGTCAAAGCTGGCCCCCGGCAGCGTCCCGTCACTCCACTCCAACCCCGAAAAGGTGTTGACACCAAAATGAACGAACACCCCCAGCCCCAACTCCTGCCAGCGAAGCTGCGCCGCGGTCGGCACCATCGAAGCCATGGTCGGGCCCTTTCAGTTGGTCCCAGGGCGGCGGCCTGCCCGCCGCCCTGACAGTCATCGAGCGTGAATTGCCCGCCGCGCCTGCTCCACCAGGTCAAGGCTGGTGGCGTCAAGTTCCTGGGCGCCGCCGCCGGGTCCGGCCGGGTGCTGGTCCACGAACGGTTCACGGGCCGAAAGGTGCACGGCGTCCACGCCCGCCGCCACCAGTGCGCCAATGTCCTGGATGCGAACGCCGCCGCCGGCCATGATCTGCACGCCGTCCGGCCCGTTGGAGGCCATGGCGGCCAGCACGGCGAGCCCGTCAATGCTGCGCACCGCACCGCCGGAGGTCAGCACGCGGCCCACCCCGCGGCCGGCCAGCCTGTCGAGCTGCCCCAGCGGGTCGGCGCAGGCGTCCAGCGCCCGGTGAAACGTCACGGGCAGCCCGTCCGCGGCCTCAACCCACCGTTCCAGCGCGGCCAGGTCGATGGTCCGCCCGGGCGTCAACGCCCCCACCACCACGCCGTGGACGCCGGCGGCCTTCAGCAGCCGGATTTCCCGGCACATGGTGTCCACCTCCTCGGCGCTGTACACGTAGCCTCCCCCGCGCGATCGCACCAGGGCATGCACAAATCCCGCCCGGCCGGCCGATTCCAGCACGGCCTCCATGGTCCCCTGCGAGGGCGTCAACCCGCCCATGCGCAGCGCCGTGCACAGTTCCACCCGCGCGGCTCCCCCGGCTGCCGCGGCCCGTGCCCCGGCAGCGTCCTGCACGGCAATCTCCAGCTCGGCTGTGGCCTGCACCGCAGGGCCATGCACCGCAGGGCCATGCACGACGGCGGCGCCCGGGCCTGGTGCGCCCGTCACCGGCGGTGCACCACGGCGGCCAGGGCAGGGGTGGCGCCGTCGTCGGTGAACGGGAAAACGCCCCCGGCCAGGTGGGAGTGGCCCAGGCGCAGCAGGTCCTGGTCCACGCCGCCAGGCGTCAGGGCCAGCTTCCAGCCGGCAGCCGCTGCGAAGAGTTCCGGCTCCAGGTAGCCAATCTTCACCACGATCACCTCGAATTCTGCCGGGTCCAGGCCCAGCTGGCTGAAGTCGCTGATGTGGTGGAACGGTTTGCGCCGCTCGGTCAGGATGGCGAACACATTGCCCACCTGGATCACCGCCTGCGTGCCCGCCGTGGGGTCGCCTTCCGTTATAGAGTAAACAGTGCCGCGCAGCCTGACGGGTCCGTGCGCGTTGTTGTCAACCCGGGCTCCGGCCTCAAGATCCACGGCTCCCCCGACTCCCGCCGCCACGGCCTGCGCCACGGCTCCGGCGTCGAAAATGGAGGCATGCACCAGGCGGACATCGGCCGCGGCCAGGGCCTTGCTGTCCAGCAGCCGGGCCAGCGTCCAGGTGACGTCGCCGGCTCCGCCCGCCGTCGGGTTGTCACCGGTGTCGGAGAGGAAGTACGGGCGCGGCGCCCCGGGGGCGATGGCGGCTTCGATGCCCTCGTCGAGGGTCGCTGTCTCAGCCACAAACGAGAAGTCGCGGCGGGCGTCCCAGAACAGCCGGGCCAGCCGTTCCGACTCGCGCCGGACCACGTTCCCGTCGTCGCCCGTGACCACCACGTAGGCCTGGCAGCGGGGCTCGTCGGCCCAGGCGTAGCCGATCCAGATCGACGCGTCGAGGACGCCGTCGAGCCCGGCAACGGCCGGGATTTCCTCATACAGGCCCTTGGCCGGCTCAATCCGGGTGCTGGTCTTTTCCCCGGGCAGCAGCACGGGCACCGGCACCCACGCCTTCAAGGGGCGGCGCAGCTGCACGTCCGCGCCGGTGGCGGCCCGCAGCCGGGCCAGCAGGTTGAAGACGGCGCGCTCCTTCGTGTTCATGGCGTCCTCGTGGGGTGCCATGCGGTAGCAGGTGATCAGGTCAACGTTTTCCAGCAGCTCGAAGGAGACGTTGCCGTGCAGGTCCATGGAGGCGGATACCAGGGCTGCATCGCCCAGGGCCTCCCGGGCGTGACGTGCCAGGTCCCCCTCGGCGTCCTGCATGCCCACCACGCTCATGGCGCCGTGGATGTCGAAGAACAGGGCGTCCAGGGGACCGGCGTTGCGGATTTGTGCCACGATCTCGTCGCGGAATGCCCCATACAGTGCCGGGTCCACGGCGCCCCCGGGAAGGGACCGGGCATGCATGAGCGGCACCCACTCCGCGGCGTTGCGCAGTTCCTGCCCCTCGTCGAGGAAGGGGTAGTAGGCCAGCAGCTCCGCGCCGCGCCGCACAGTGAATGCCTCCGCGCCGCTAATGTGCGGGGAAAACGTGCTGGACTCTATGGAAATGCCCGCGATGCCGATGCGCGGCCGGGCCAGGCCGCCGGCAACCAAGGGCGGCAGTGGCGGGCACCAGACTTCCGACTGGTCCGGGCGGTGGATGGTGGGGTGCTCAGTCATGATGCTCCTCGCAGGGATCCGGTGGTGCGTTCAAGGGTGTCAAAATTCTCCAGCGGGCGGTGCCCGGCGTGGTCCGCGGCATACGCTGCCGCCCCGATGATGCCGGCGTCAGGACCCAGCTGGGCCGGCGCCACGCAAGGCGTGGAATCACGTCCGTGTTCGGCCAGCAGCTGTGCCAGTCGCGCCCGGACGGGTTCCGTCAGGGCTGCACCCGCTGCACTGACTCCCCCGCCAACCAGGATGAGGCCCGGGTCCAGGAGCATCGCCACCTGGCTCAGGCCGAAGCCGAGCCAGTGGGCGATTTCGGCAAAGTCTTCCTCCGTGCGGGCCTCGTCTTCCAGGACGCTGCCGCTGGCGTACCTGTCCAGGCAGCCGCGGGAGCCGCAGCCGCAGGGACGCCCGCCCGGGTCCACCACCATGTGGCCGATTTCCCCGGCCCAGCCGTGGGCGCCCGAAACCAGCTTGCCGTTGACAAGCAGGCCCCCGCCAATCCCCGTCCCCACAGTCACCATGGCCACGTCCTGCACCGCGCGGGCCGCACCGAAGCGGTGCTCGGCCCACAATGCGGCGTTGGCGTCGTTGATGACCAGGGCGCTGACGGGCAGGCGCGCCTCGATCAGCTCGGCCAGGCGGGTGTTTTCCAGCTCCAGGTTGGCCGCGTAGGACACTGTCCGGTGGTCCAGGGAGACATAGCCGGGGACGGCGATTCCCACCACAGCCCTGTCGTCGCCGGGCCAGGCCCCGGCACTGACGGGCGAAAAATGGCGGGCATCGCGTGACAGCCGGCCGACCAGCCCGGCCGCAGTGTCTGCAATGGCCACTTCGCCGGTGGGCGTGGGCAGCTGGACGCGGTCCAGGACCGTGCCGTCCGCAGCTATCAGCCCGGCCGCGATCTTGGTGCCGCCAATGTCCACGCCAATCCAGGGCGCCATCATGCGCGTGCCTGCCCGTCGGCCGGATGCGGAATGCACAGCACGGCAACGGGCGAAGCGGCCAGGGCACCAGGCACCACGACGGCGCGGTCACTGCCGCCGTGGCCGCCGTCGTTCTTGGAAAGGCCCAGCCACACGCCGCCGGTGACAACCAGTGGCGCCGGGGGAAGCTCGGCTCCCGGGGTGGTGACCGAAAGGTAGGTGGCGTCCGGGCCCACCGTCACGGCGAAATGGTCGCGCTGTTCGGGGGTCAGGGTGCCGGTCCAGGGCCGGGTGCCGTAGATGGCTGCGCCGTTGGTGGCGAGCCAATCGCCGAGGCCCAGCAGCCGTTGGCGGTAGGCATCCGGGACGGTGCCGTCCGCGGACAGGCCGATGTTGAGGAGGAAGTTGCCGTTGCGCGAGACCACCGAGACCAGGTGGCGCACCAGCTCGGCCACGCTGAGCAGCTCGGAATCGCTTTCGTTTTGGTTGACGCCAAAGGACCGTCCCAGGCCGCGGCAGCTTTCCCAGTGCCGGCCGTCCAGCCCGCCAATGTCGCTGTATTCGCGGGTCAGGTAGCCGTGGGAGGGCACGCCCCAGCGGTCGTTGACGATGCCGTCAGGCACGGCCGCCCGGTAGGCTTCGAAGAGGGCCGCGACGCCGAAGTCGGCACCGGACTTGCCGGCGTCGGGCCATTCAATGTCATTCCACAGCAGGTCCGGGGCAAAGCGGTCCACCAGCTCCCTGGCCTGCTGGTGGGAGTAGCGGGCAAAGTCTTCGTCATTGCGGCGCAGGCGGAAAATGTCGGGATCGGAAGCGATGGCCGGGAAATCGCTGACATGCCAGTCCAGGGCGCCGGAGAAGTAGGTGCCAAACTTCAGCCCAGCGTTGCGGGAGGCGGTGGCAAATTCCTGGATCAAGTCGCGCCCGGGGCCCCGCACGGCACTGTTGAAGGGCGTGGTGTCGGTGTCCCACAGGCAGAAGCCGTCGTGGTGCTTGGCGGTGGGGACCACGTATTTGGCACCGGCCTGGCGGAACAGCTCGATGCATGCGGCGGCGTCGAAGTGCTCCGCCTGCCAGGCGTCGGCGAGGTCCTCGTAGCTGGTGCCCGGGCCGAAGGTGGCACGCTGGTAGGCCTGGGCGCTGCTGCCCTCAAGGCGGACGGTGTTGGCGTACCACTCGGCGTACTGGTGGTCGCGGTAGGCGTCCTCCACCGCCGTCGGGCCGCTGCCCACCTCCGCCCAGGCCGGCACGGAGTACAGGCCCCAGTGCACAAAGATGCCGAATTTAGCCTCCGCCAGCCACTGCGGAAATTCCCATTCCGGGTAGCTGGGGGCGTCGGCGCCCAAGTCGGGACCGGTGCGGTCCTCAAAGTTAATCACTGCTGCCAACCCTTCATGGCTGCACAAGCAGCCGGCGACTTGCCGAACTAATTAATTCGGTAGCGAATTAATGGCATAATGTTATGCTAATCACGTACTTCGACCTGAGTCAACAGGGGACCACAATTACAACTTCGCGGATTCGCCCACACCAGGGGGCCACGGGCGACGCCGTCAGCAGGGCTGAAATCCTTGGGCTGCTTGGCCAGGCCGGTCCGCTCAGCCGGGGGGAAATCGCCAGGCGGCTTGGCCTGGGGCCGGCCACCGTCACCGCCCAGGTTCGCAGGCTCATGAATGACGGTTACGTGCGCGAGCTGCCAGCCGGCGCCCGGACCGGCGCCGGCCGCCCCCGCGTGCCGGTGGAACTGATTGCCGACTCCGCGACGGTGATCGGCATGAGCGTCACCCCCACCAGCGTCATGCTGGTTTCAATGCGCATTGACGGCACCGTTGCGGACTCCCGTGCTGCAGCCTTCAATCCTTCCGCCGATCCGCTGGGCCAACTCACGGCCATGGTGGTGGCGGAACAGGCCGCCATGGAACATCCGGAGCGCGTGGTGGCGGTGGGCATTTCCGTTTCGGGCGCAGTGGACCAGGCGCTGTCCACGGTGCGGATCTCGGCCACGCTGAACTGGCGCGACTTCAGCCTGGGCGCGCAGCTGCAGCAAGCCGTTGGACTGCCGGTTTTTGTCGCCAATGACTTGTTTGCCCTAACCACCCGCGAGGTCAGTTTTGGGCTGGGCCGCAACAAGGACGACTTCCTGCTCTTGGGGCTGGACTACGGCGTTGGGCTGGGAATCGTCAACCGGCGCAGGGTGTTCAGCGGATCGGACGGCTCGTCAACGGAGTTCGGGCACATGTCAGTCGATCCCGGCGGACCGCTGTGCGTGTGCGGCAACCATGGCTGCCTGCAGGTTTACGCCGGCCTGAATGAGGTCCTGGACGCGGCTCCCGCAGCCGCGGGGCGGCTTAGCTTGGCGCCGCTTGGCGCGGGGCGGCTTAGCTTGGCGGGGCTGTTGCGTGCCGCGGACGACGGCGACCCCGCCGTGGTGGACTTCGTGGCCGGGGTTGGCCAGCGTCTGGGCCGCTCCGTGGGCGGGGCGGTAAACCTCCTGGGCACCGCCACCATCATTGTGACCGGGCAAACCACGGCGCTGTGGGAGCACCTGGACGGCGGTTTCCGCCGTGGCCTGGATGAAACGGTGCTCAAGTTCCTGCATCCTGTCGATGTCACCGTGAAGGCCTGGACCGAATCCGAGGACGCCGTTGGCGCGGCAGGGCTGGCGCTGCATAACGCCATCAGCCTCAATGTGCCGCCGCGGGCCGGGGGCTGAGCGGGGCACCGGGCTCCA
>NZ_JAJLOZ010000022.1:0-55464 GCF_025548615.1 Arthrobacter sp. A2-55
GGTGGAATTGCCATTGGCCCCGTTCAATTATGTTATTCGTTTTTGGGCACCAAATACGGGCCCGGAAATTCATTGGCAACGATTTCCACGGCTTGGCTCCGGGGCCATAACGCGGGCGTTCCCCATACTATTCCGCACCGCCCGAATCCGGCGGTGACGATGGATGGTAATTTTGTCAGTACTACGGCGCCCATTGAACGGGGCGCTCACAGATTTCCCGTCCGGCGCAACCGGCGGGAAACCATAGAATATGGAGGCGGTCCCATGGCAGTGTCACCCAAAGCCGTGCAAATTGGGCTGAATGAGCGCTCCGGCTCCGGGGGATCAACCCTTGTTGATGCCGTCAAGACCGCGTCCCGCCTGGTGCCGCGCCAGATCACGGATGAAATTGAACTCGCCAAGCTGGAACTGGGCCAAAAGAAGGACAAGCTGGGCGGGCTGGCCATCTATGCCGTGCTGGCCCTGGTGTTTTTGGTGCTGCTGGTCATTGGACTGGTGGTGGCAGCGATAGCCGGGCTGGCCGTCGTCGTGCCTCTGTGGCTGTCCGCCCTCATTGTGTGTGCCGCCCTGCTGGTGCTAATGGGCATCGCCGCCCTCGTCGCATTCAGGAAGGTCCGCTCGCTGCTGCCGGCCCTGCCGGAAAATGCGTGGCGGGGAATCCGCCACGACCTGGGTGTGGCGAAGGAGGGCACCGCCTTTGACGCCTCCACGCTTGTTGCCCCGAAACTGACCGCGGCGCAGAAAAAGGCCAAGAAGGCCGCCAAGGAGGCAAAGGCGGCCGCTGCGAAGGCGGAGCGTGAGTCCAAGGCCGCCGAGCAGGGTCCCAAGGCCAGCCAGCAGGAGCTGGTTGCGCGCACGGCTGCCCGGCGCAAGCACCTGCTGGAGGTGCGCGGGGAACTGCTGGCGGAGGCCAATGTGAAGAAGCAGGCCTCCCACCTGGCGGATTTTGCAAGGGAAAAAGCCGGCGACAAGGTGCGCAGCCAGGCCACCGGTGCACTGACCCACGGCGTGGAAACGGTGAAAACGCGATGGAAACCACTTGCCGCCTTCGCCGTGTCGGCCGTTGCTTGCGCGGTGTTGCTGAGAAAGTTGTTTAAGCACTAAACGCCTCAACTCGCCGCCGGAGAATGCCTGCCGGCCCATTCCTTCCCTGGGAGAGGAGACACGCATGCCTGCCGCAGCCCCCCTGCCGCCCAGCAGCCAGGACGCCATCCTCACCCTCCCCAACATCATCACGGTGGTCAGGTTTCTGGGCACTCCATTGTTCATGTGGCTGGTGTTGGCGCGCCACGAATATGGCTGGGGCGTTTTTGTCCTGGCCATGATGGGCTGCACGGACTGGATAGACGGATTCGTGGCCCGCAAGCTGAACCAGACGTCCCAGCTGGGCCGCATCATGGATCCCCTGGCGGACCGGGTGGCCCTGGTTGCAGTCGTCATCACGCTGGTCATTGCCCACATCCTGCCGTTGTGGCTGCTGCTCCTGCTGCTCATCCCCGACGTGGTGCTGCTGGGCGCCACGCTGTATTTCTTCCGCGGGGACGCGAACCTGAAGGTCACCATGCTGGGCAAGACGCGCACGGCCGCGCTGCTCATTGGCACGCCGCTGCTGCTGCTGGCCGAGGCCCTTGACTCGGAGGGGACCCGCATTGCCGCCTGGATCATCCTTGTTGCCGCCATGGTGATGCACGTCATTGCGTTTGTCCTCTACTTCCGGGCACTGCTGGCCAAGCACCGGGAACTCCACCACCCGGCCAATCCTGCCGCGGGGCGCCCATGATGTGGCTTGCGGTGGCGTGCGCCGTCGCCGGGGCATTCTTCCTGGCATTCGGAGCACAACGCCAAGGCAGCGCCGTGCAAAGCAACACCGGCGGGCTGGCCCTGGGCAGCTCGGGATTCCTGCGGCTTTTGCGCAACCCGCGCTGGGTGCTGGGGCTGCTCCTGCTCGGTGCCGGCATGCTGCTCAACGTCACTGCCCTGACCCTGGGCACGCTCACCGTCATCCAGCCCATTGGCGCCATCGCCCTGGTCATCACCACCATCGTCAACTCCCGCGACCAGGGCATCCGGCTCAACCGTGCCACCGTCGTCGCCATTTCCGCCTGCGTGAGCGGCAGTGCCCTTTTCGTGCTCCTGGCAGTCAACGTGGTCCGCGAAAACACCCATGTCCTGGCCGAGGAGGAGCTGACGGTGGTGATGCTGCTTGCCATCACCATCGTGGTGTTTGGCAGCATCCTGGCGTTGTTCAAGCACCGGATCAAGGCGTTCTTCCACATCCTTGGCGCCGGCGTGCTCTTCGGCTTTGTCGCCGTGCTGACCCGCATCATTTCCAAGCAGGTGTTCGACCCAAACGGGCTGTTCCTGCTGAACGTGCAGTGGTACTCCGTTATCGCCATCGCCGCCGCGGGCGGGCTGGGCAGCTGGTTTGTGCAGAGCGCCTACGCCAGCGGGCCGCCGGACCTGGTCATCGCCGGCCTCACGGTGATCGACCCCATCGTGGGCATTGCCATCGGCATCACCATCCTCGGTGAGCTTCGTCCCGATGTGCCGCCCGTGGTTGCGATATCCATGGCCGGCGCGGCTTTGCTTGCTATCGTGGGTGTGGTTGCGCTGTCAAGGCACCATCCGGACGTGGTCAAGCGCCGGGCGGATGCCAAGAGGGAGCAGCGCAAATAAGGCACCACCCCATGGATCCCGCAGTTTCCGGGAACCTCCAGACACTACGTACGACGGCGTTGGGAACCCCTGCGGTTGCCTCGCGTTGGGCACCGGTCACGTCCGGCTGCCAACCAAGCCACCAGGAGCAATATCCGTGACATCCACCCCGGGCGCGGTCCCGCAGAAGCCGCTGACAATCCTGATTGCCGCTGACACCTATCCGCCGCACATCAACGGCGCGGCACAATTCTGCTTCAGGCTGGCCACCGGCATGACGGCGCGCGGCCACGACGTCCATGTCATGACATTCCGCCCCGACGGCGGGCCCATGTACACGGAGAAGCACCCGGAAGCCACGCTGCACCGCCTGCGCTCACGGCCCGTGCCCACGCACGAATACTTCAGGGTGTGCCTGCCATGGGAAATCAAGAAGGACATCACCGCCCTGTTTGACGTGATCAAGCCGGACGTGGTGCACGTGCAGAGCCACTACATGATTGGCGAGCACGTGGTGTACGAGGCCCAGCGGCGGGGGATCCGCATTGTGGCCACGAACCACTTCATGCCGGAGAACCTGAACCCGTTCCTGCCCTTCCCGCAGTGGTTCAAAAACATTGTGGGCCGGGTTTCCTGGCGCGACATGGGCAAGGTCATGAGCCGGGCCGACGTGGTGACCACCCCCACGCCCCTTGCTGCCAAGGCCATGCACCAGCACGCATTCCTGCGCAAGGTGCTGCCGCTGTCCAACGGCATCGAGGTGGGCAACTACGAGCTGGCGCCCGGGGAAGTCCTGGAGCGCAACCCGTACCCGACCGTGGCGTTCGTGGGGAGGCTGGCCGAGGAAAAGCACATCGATGTGCTCATTGATGCGCTGGCCAAGACGCCTGCGGACCTTAACCTGCACCTGGTGGTGGTGGGTGGCGGCGAGGTCAAGTCCGCGCTTAAGGCCCAGGCTGAAAGGCTCGGGCTCTCCTCCCGCGTCAGCTTCACGGGTCTGATCAGCGATGCTGAACTGCGCGACGTGTACCTCAAGGCTGACTTGTTTGTGATGCCCGGTACCGCCGAGTTGCAGTCGCTGGTGACTTTGGAGGCGATGAGTGCCTCCACTCCGGTGCTACTGGCCAACGCGATGGCCCTGCCGCACCTGGTGGAAGACGGCGTCAACGGCTACCTGTTCACGCCCAATGACAGTGATGACCTCGCCGCGAAAATCACCACGGTCATGCGGCTTTCCCCGGAAGACCGTGCGGCAATGGGTGCGGCCAGCCACGCCATGGTGGCCCGCCACGGACTGAAGAAGACGCTCGACACCTTCGAGGACATTTATCGGGGCGGCAGCTACGAGGATCACGCGGTCTGACGCCGGACCCACTAGTATTGTGGATGTGCTTTCCCCCGAAGCCCTAACGGCGCCGTGGGAGGGCACGCTGCACGGGGCCATAGCTCAGCTGGTTAGAGCGCGGGACTCATAATCCTAAGGTCCTCGGTTCAAGTCCGAGTGGCCCTACGTGTAAATCCCCGGAATCTCAACGATTCCGGGGATTTTTTTGTGCCCATCTGGCCTGTGCGGCACTGACTACGCGGTCAGTATGCAGCGATGGCGACATAACGCAGGCCTAAGTCGCCATCGCTGCTGTCTCGAGGGGAATTCGCGGCCCGCCCGGCGGCTCGGGTGTTGTCCGCGCCACCCAAATGCGGTAAGTTACTCATCAGTAACTTATTTGGCCGGGTGCCAAATCGATCCCCATGAACGAAGTGAACCAGCAAAGGATTCTCCATGCCCCAGGCCGCCGCAGACCCCAACAACCTCCCCTATGCAGACGGCGATTTTTTCGGATTTGAGCAGCTGCTCTCCGCTGCCGAGCGTGAACGCCTGCAGGAGATCCGCGATTTCCTGGCCAAGGAAATCAAGCCCATTGCCGTGGATTGCTGGAACCGCGGCGAATTCCCCATGGAGCTGATCCCCAAGCTGGCGGCGGCCAACCTGGTGAGCCCCGTGCGACGCCAGGGCTGGTCGAATGTCTTTGCCGGCATTGTCCACGCCGAGTTCACCCGCGCCGACGCCTCCATCGCCACCTTCATGGGCGTCCACGACGGCCTCTTTACCGGTTCCATCGAAGCATTGGCCTCCGACGAGCAAAAGGCGGCCTGGCTTCCGGACATCTACGCGCTGAAGAAGATCGGTGCCTTCGGCCTGACCGAACCGCTGGGCGGCTCGGACGTGGCCGGCGGCACCCGCACCACCGCCGTGCGCGACGGCGACAACTGGATTCTCAACGGTGCCAAGCGCTGGATCGGCAATGCCACCTTCTCCGACTGGGTGGTAATTTACGCACGCGACGTTGCCGACAACCAGGTCAAGGCGTTCCTTGTCGACACCACATTGGCTGGCTACACCGCCACCAAGATCGAAAACAAGATCTCCCTGCGCACGGTGCAGAATGCAGACATCACGCTGGAGAACGTGGTGGTCCCGGATGCCTTCAAGCTGGCCGGCGGCAACAGCTTCCGCGACACCAACAAGGTCCTGAAGGTCACCCGCCTGGCCGTTGCCTGGCAGGCAGTGGGCCTCCAACTTGCCGCCTTTGACGTGGCCCGCCGCTACGCGGTGGAACGCCAGCAGTTCGGCCGCCCCCTGGCCTCCTTCCAGCTCATCCAGGACCAGCTGGTGAAAATGCTCGGCAATGCCACCGCGTCCATGGGCATGATGGTGCGGCTCTCGCAGTTGGAGGACCTGGGCCAGGCCAAGGACGAACAGTCCGCCCTCGCCAAGGCATTCACCACGGCCCGGATGCGCGAAACGGTGGCCATGGGCCGCTCGGTGCTGGGCGGCAACGGCATCGTCACCGACTACGAGATGGCCAAGATCTTCGCAGACGCCGAGGCCATCTACTCCTATGAGGGCACCTACGAGATCAACACCCTGGTCACCGGCCGCGCCATCACGGGCGTCTCCGCCATCGTGTAGGCCGTCGCGCCCCCGCGCGGGACAATTCCTGACGGCACCCACCCCCAATTAGGGCGCGGAGTCCATGGGCAGCAGGACCGACGGCCGCAGGTCGAGAATGAACTGCAGGGGATTCAGGTAAACGTCCCCGCGGCGCACACCCCAGTGCAGGCAGCTGGCCTGCCCCGGCGGCCCGGCGTCGCAGTGTGTGGGGGAGGCCAGGGTGCCCAGCACGCTTCCCTGCACGACGGCGTCGCCCGGCTTGAGAGTGGACGCCACGGGCTCGAAACTGAGCAACAGGCCGCTGGCGGTGGCCACTGTCAGCACGGGGCGGTCCACCACCACCCCCGCAAAGGTGATGACGCCCGCCGTCGGTGACTTGATGCCGGCCCCCAACGGGGCCAGCAGGTCCACGCCCCGGTGTCCGGAGAGCCAAGGCTGGCTCGGCGGGTCAAAGGCGTGGACCACCACGGGGCGCCCGGCCAGCGGCCAGCCCCAGGCGAGGGATGCCGGCAGCGGGCGCGCCGCCGTCGTTGGTGAAACGGGAAGCTGGCTGGGCGCGGCAGCAGCACCCGGGAGGGGCAGCAGTGCCGCAAGCAGCAGTGAAGCCAGCCATATGTGGTGTTTTGCTCGCAGCCCGGTCAGTTCCATGGCACCAGCATGCGCGCTCCCGGGACTCGGCGGGGGAGCACGGCGCACATTTGTGGACGCCCGCGGCGGGTGCGGTGCCTGTGGAGGGGGCATTGCCGGCGGTTAGCCCGCACCACGGCACTGTAGTAACATTGTGGGAGCAGTGTGCTCTTTGCATGCTGACTACGCGCACCCCACCCTGACGAGGTGCCCAGGAAATTTCTTGGGTCCTGCGGATGGATTGTGCCCATACGGTCCGCCTTTTCCGGCGGGACATGGACGCGCAATAGGGTGCCAGGAGCAGGGCCGGACGGCACTTTTCGCCCGGTTTTCAAGCTAAAGAACCGTAAAAGAAATAGAAGGAGCGCCGGCATGCCCGTCGTAACCATGCGCCAGCTGCTTGACAGCGGCGTCCACTTTGGACACCAGACCCGTCGTTGGAACCCGAAGATGAAGCGATTCATCCTCACGGAGCGCAACGGCATCTACATCATCGACCTGCAGCAGTCACTGTCCTTCATTGACCGCGCGTACGAGTTCGTGAAGGCCACCGTTGCACACGGCGGCACCGTGCTCTTCGTCGGCACCAAGAAGCAGGCACAGGAAGCCATCGCCGAGCAGGCAACCCGCGTGGGCCAGCCCTACGTGAACCAGCGCTGGCTCGGTGGCATGCTCACCAACTTCCAGACGGTTTCCAAGCGCATCCAGCGCATGAAGGAACTCGAAGAGATCAACTTCGAGGACGTTGCCTCCTCGGGCCACACCAAGAAGGAGCTCCTGCTCCTCAAGCGTGAGCTCACCAAGCTGCAGACCAACCTCGGCGGCATCCGCAACCTGACCAAGGCACCGTCCCTGATCTGGGTTGTTGACACCCCTAAGGAGCACCTCGCCATTGACGAGGCCCACAAGCTGAACATCCCCGTTGTTGCCATCCTGGACTCCAACTGCAACCCGGACGACGTCGACTTCCCGATCCCGGGCAACGACGACGCCATCCGCTCCGTTGCGCTGCTGACCCGCGTGATCGCCGACGCCATTGCCGAGGGCCTCATCGCCCGCAACGCCAAGGCAACGGGCAGTGAAGAAGCTGCGGCTGAGCCGCTGGCCGAGTGGGAGCGCGAGCTTCTCGAAGGCGACACCGCCGCTGCTCCGGCAGAGGCTGGTGCTCCGGCCGAAGCTGCTGTCGAGGCCCCTGCCGCCGAGGCTGCTCCGGTTGCCGAAGAGGCTCCGGCCGAGGCCGCTGCTGAAGAAGCTGCAACCGAAAAGTAATTCCGACTCCACGGCGGGCGGGTCAACCGGCCGCCGCACTGAGGACTTAGACGCTGGCAGGATCGCGGCGCCCACAAGGCGCAGCGGTCCTGCCAGAGTTCAGTGAAGCAAGTCAAAATACGCAAAAATCTACACTGAGGGGTTCATATGGCGAACTACACCGCCGCTGATATTAAGGCTCTGCGCGAGCGCACTGGCGCTGGCATGATGGACGTCAAGAAGGCTCTCGACGAGGCCAACGGCGACGCCGAGAAGGCCATGGAGTTCATCCGCATCAAGGGCCTCAAGGGTGCCACCAAGCGCGAAGGCCGTTCCACGGCTGAGGGCCTGGTTGCCGCCAAGGCTGAAAACGGCGTGGGCGTCATGGTTGAGGTCAACTGCGAGACCGACTTCGTGGCCAAGGCTGCCCCGTTCATCGAGTTCTCCAACAAGGTCCTGGCCACCGCCCTGGCTTCAGGCGTCTCCGACGTCGACAGCCTGCTGGCCGCAGACCTTGACGGCAAGCCGCTGTCCGAGGCTGTCATTGAAGCCGGCGCGCTGTTGGGCGAAAAGGTTGCCATTCGCCGCATTGCCCGCGTCGAGGGTGCCACGGTTGACGCCTACCTGCACAAGACGTCCAAGGACCTCCCGGCCCAGGTCGGCGTGCTGTTCGCGGTCGACGGCGACAACCAGGAAGTCGCCCACGACGTTGCCGTGCACATTGCAGCCATGTCCCCGACGTTCCTCACCCGCGAGGAAGTTGCTGCGGAGACCGTCGAGAACGAGCGCCGCATCGCCACCGAGACTGCCCAAGCTGAAGGCAAGCCCGAAGCTGCCATGGCGAAGATCGTTGAAGGCCGCCTGACCGGCTTCTTCAAGGAAATCGTGCTGGTGGACCAGTCCTTCGCGAAGGATGCCAAGAAGAGTGTTGGCACCGTTCTGAACGACGCCGGCGTCAAGCCTGTTGCCTTTGCCCGCTTCCGCGTTGGGGCATAAAGCAGCAAACTGCTGATGTGACGAAGAAGGGGCAGCCGCCATGGTCGGCTGCCCCTTTCTTGCGCCCCGCGTCAGATAGGATTTGAGACGCACCGAACACAACTGCATTGAGGGAACGCCGTCCAGCTGCAGGCTGCCGGCCCCGATGGAAGGCGACATGACAACGAACACCCCCGACACCACGCAGGACGTTCCCCACAACCCCTCAGGCACCATCAAGCGCCGCCGTGTGCTGCTCAAGCTTTCCGGGGAGGTCTTTGGTGCCGGCAAGCTCGGCGTTGACCCCGCCACCATCCGCGACATCGCCCAGCAGATTGCCAGCACGGTGGACAGGGTGGAAGTTGCCATCGTGGTGGGCGGGGGAAACTTCTTCCGGGGCGCGGAACTCTCCGCCTCGGGAATGGACCGCTCCCGCGCCGACTACATGGGCATGCTGGGGACGGTCATGAACTGCCTGGCCCTGCAGGACTTCCTGGAGCAGGCAGGCGTTGACACCCGCGTGCAAAGCGCCATCACCATGGGCCAGGTGGCCGAGGCCTACATTCCGCGCCGGGCCATCCGCCACATGGAGAAGAGCCGCGTGGTCATTTTCGGTGCCGGCGCCGGCCTGCCTTACTTCTCCACCGACACCGTGGCCGCCCAGCGTGCGCTGGAAGTCCACGCCGACGTGGTCCTGATGGCCAAAAACGGCGTGGACGGCGTCTACACCGCGGACCCCAAGAAGGACCCCACAGCCGTCAAGCTTGACCACCTCAGCTACGACGAAGCCATGGCCCGAGACATTCGCGTCATGGACCAGACGGCGTTCAGCCTGTGCCGGGACAACAACGTCACCATGCTGGTATTTGGCATGCAGGGGCAGGGCAATGTGGCACGGGCCATTTTGGGCGAGGAACTGGGCACCCTGGTCACACCCTAGGAGGCCATTTGGCGCGCGGTGACGGCCCGGCGTCGTCCTCATCCCACGGCCATCCCACGGTAGGATGGTTTCAGGATTGCCACGTGCACGCGCCGTGGATGAGTTGTGTACACCAAATTGTTGAGGGAGACAGACGTGATCGAAGAAACCTTGTTCGAGGCAGAAGACAAGATGGACAAGGCCATCGAGGTCGCCAAGGAAGACTTCTCCGCAGTGCGGACCGGACGCGCCAACCCTGCCATGTTCGCCAAGGTCATGGTGGAGTACTACGGGGCGCCCACCCCGCTCCAGCAGCTGGCCTCCTTTGCCGTCCCCGAAGCGCGCACCCTGCTGATCACCCCCTTCGACAAGTCCGCGCTGCATGAAATTGAACGCGCCCTGAGCTCCTCAGAGGTGGGCGCGAACCCGTCCAATGACGGGAATGTCATCCGGATCATGATGCCGGAGCTGACGCAGGAGCGCCGCAAGGAATATGTGAAATTGGTGCGCACCAAGGGGGAAGACGCCAAGGTCTCTGTGCGCAACATCCGCCGCAAGGCAAAGGAACAGCTGGACAAGCTGGTCAAGGACGGCGACGCCGGCGAAGACGAGGGTGCCCGTGCCGAGAAGGAACTGGACGCCCTGACCAAGGCGCACACGGACACCGTGGACGAGCTGCTCAAGCGCAAGGAAGTCGAGCTTCTCGAAGTCTGATGAACGACCCCCAGCCCGCGCCGGCCGGTTCCCCTGGGGAGGGGCCGGACGCTCCCAGCCCAGCAGCGGATGCCGCCGCGGAGCCCGCCGCCTACCAATTTCCCACTCGGAAAGCCCGGCGCGTTGCTGAATTGACGGGTTTGATTCCCGTTGTGGTGCCCGAAAACACGCCGGCAGCCAAGCTGTCAGGACCCCCGACGACGGCGGGCGCCGTCGTGCCTGAATCGGCGGCTCCTGCACCGGGTGCTCCGGCGGCAAATGCACCGGGCGTGCCTGCACCGGCTGCCAAGCCTGTGCCGGCACCGGCGGCGCCAGTGCCGGCCCAGCAGGCCCGCGCACCGAAGGCCAAGGTGCCCACCAAACCCAAGGCGCCCAAACCCAAGGCACCCGCCCGCCAGCGGCCGGCAGTGCCCGTGCCCGCAGTCCCCGTGCCCGCAGCCCCCGTGCCCGCAGTTCCCCTGCCCGTGGGACCAGTTGCGGCGATCCCGGACGAGGCATCGGCCGGGAAGCCGCAGCGCACTCCCAAGGCCGGGCGCGACCTGCCCGCCGCCGTCGGCGTGGGCGTCACCCTGCTGGTCCTGGTGCTGGGCAGCCTGCTCTTTTTCCCCCTGGCTTTCGTCATCGTGGCCACGGCCTTTTCCACTGTCGGCGTTTGGGAAGTCTCCCGCGCCATTGCCCGCAGGGGAATCAAGACGCCCCTGACGCCCGTGATGATTGGCGCGCTCGCCATGCCGGCGTCGGCCTATTTTGCCGGTTCGGAAGGCCTGCTCTTTGCCCTCGTGGCCACGGCGGGGGCCACCTTGCTGTGGCGGTCCCTGGACTCGGAGCCGGGCGCCGTGAAAAGCATCGTGGCCGGGATCTTTTCCCTCCTGTGGATCCCGTTCCTGCTCAGCTTCGTCTTCCTGATGCTGCGGGGGACAACCGGACCCACCCTCGGGCTGACCCCGGACCTGGGAAACATCAACCCCGGCGTTGTTGAAGTGGTCATCATGCTGATCCTGGTGGTGGCCAATGACACCTTCGGCTACCTGGTGGGCGTGCTGTTCGGCAAGCACCCGATGGCCCCGCAGATCAGCCCCAAGAAGTCGTGGGAGGGGTTCGCCGGTTCGATGGGGGGAGCCACCCTGGTGGCCATCCCGGCCACTGTTTTCCTGCTGGACCAGCACTGGTGGGTGGGGCTCGCCCTGGCCATTGGGATGGTCCTGGCCGGCACCGGCGGCGACTTTGCCGAATCCATGGTCAAGCGTGAACTCGGCGTGAAGGACATGAGCAACCTGCTGCCGGGCCATGGCGGCGTCATGGACCGGCTGGATTCAATCCTGTTCGCGGCTCCCGTGGCCTATGCCATCTTCAGCATATTGGGCCAGTTATGATGTGCATCAAACAGCCCGTGCCCCCCGTTTCCGTCCAAGAATGCAAAACCCTCTAGGAATGACTGTGACCGTGGAAGAAAAGACCCGCACCAACTCCAAGTTCAAGCTGGTTGGCCCCAAGGAAATTGGCTACAACGTCAAGCAGGTTGACGTGTTCCTGGACCGTGCCCGCGCCTACTTTCTCAACTCCAACACGGCCGACACGCCCATCACCAGCCATGACGTCCGCACGGCGTCGTTTGAACCCGCCCGGGGCGGCTACAACGCGCAGGCCGTGGACGCCGCCATGGACCGCATCGAGGACGAATTTGTGCTCCGCGAGAAGGAGCTGCTGATCAAGGCCGACGGCGAAAAGGCCTGGATGCTCAAGATCGGCAAGACGGCCGCAGTGCTGCGCGGCAGGCTGCACCGGCCCGACGGCGAACGCTTCCGCCGCCCGGCCCGCCGGAACGCGCAGAGCTACAGCATCGAGGATGTTGACCTGCTCTGCCACGAGCTGCTCACCTACATTGAAGACAACGGCGAGCTCAGCGTGGACGTGGTCCGCCGGGCAGTCTTTTCCCCCGCCAAGGGCCCGGCCGGGTATGAGGAAAGCCAGGTCGACGCGTTCCTGGACCGTGTGGTGGAGCTCATGGCGTCCATCGACACGCCGGCCGACAAGTAGCAGCCGGCCCTAGCGCGACGGCCCCGGGTGCGCCAACGGCCGTTCCGGCACATGCAGTTTTGACATGAACCTGGCCGCCCCCGGACTGCGGCGCCGGGGCGTGGCCAGCGACACCAGCACCATGGTGATGAACGACGCCGGCACCGTCCAGGCCGCCGGCTGGGCCAGGACGTCCCGCCAGCCCGAATCCACCCCGACCCGGGCAGCCAGCATGATCGCAGCCCCGCACAGCACGCCGCCCACCACCATGCCGGCCACGGCGCCGGCGTCCGTGAGGCCGCGCCACCAGATGCCCAGCAGCAGCAGCGGGCACACGGTGGACGCGGTGAAGGCAAACACCAGCCCCACGGTGCCGGCCAGTGCCAGGGAGTCGGTGCCCAGCGCCACCACCAGGGGCACGACTGCGGCGCCCACGGCGGCGATCCGGAATCCGCGGACGCTGCCACCCAGCAAGTCCTGGCTGATGACGCCCGCCAGGGAAACCACCAGTCCGGACGTGGTGGACAGGAACGCCGCAAAGGCGCCAGCCACCACCAGCGCCGTCAGCAGGCTCCCGCCCATCCCGCCCACCAGCGCTCCGGGCAGCAGCAGCACCGTCGCGTCGGGGGTGCCTTCCTTGGCCAGGCCGGGCAGGAAAACCCTGCCGAGCACACCGAAAATGGTGGGGAACAGGTAAAAAATCGACAGCAGCCCGAGCACGATCAAGGTGGTGCGCCGGGCTGCGGCGCCGTCGGGGTTGGTGTAAAACCTGACCAGCACGTGGGGCAGTCCCAGTGTGCCGAAGAGCAGCGCCACAAGCAGCGACAGGGTGGTGTACATGCTGCCCCCGCCCAGGGGATCGGACGGCGGGAAGAAGTCGGTGCCGGCCGGCAGGGGGCCTCCCGGAAGAGTACCGGCCGTTCCGGTCACCAGCAGCAGGATAAAAAATGCAGGCACCGCCAGGGCCGTCAGCTTGAGCCAAAACTGGAAGGCCTGGACAAAGGTGATGGAGCGCATCCCGCCCGTAATGACCGTCAGGCACACAATCACGACGACGGCCACGGCACCCACCCACGACGGCAGCCCCGTCGTCGTCCTGATGGTGAGGGCGGCGCCGTGCAGCTGCGGCACAATGTACAGCCAACCCACCATGACCACCAGGATGCTGGTGACGTGGCGTGCGCCCGTGGACCCGAGCCGGGCCTCGGCAAAGTCCGGAATCGTGTACGCGCCCGAACGCCGCAGCGGGGCCGCGACGAAAAAGAGCAGCATCAGGTAGCCGGCGGTGTAGCCGATGGGAAACCACAGGGCATCCAGGCCGGAGATCATGATGAGGCCGGCGATGCCGAGGAAGCTGGCCGCCGACAGGTACTCCCCGCCAATGGCCGACGCGTTCCACCACGGCCGCACGGTGCGGGAGGCCACATAGAAATCACTCGTGGTCCGTGAGACCCGGAGCCCGTAGATGCCGATCAGCGCGGTGATGACGGAAACGGCAATGACGGCGGTGAAGCCGACGGCGGGGTTCACTTTTCCTCCACCAGGTCGCGGTACTGGTTTTCGTTCTTGGTTGCGGCCCGCACGTACAGCCAGGCGCAGGCGCCAATGACGGGGTAGACGCCGGCGCCCAGCATGAGCCACGGGGCGGGAATGCCCAGGATCCGCCAGGCCGAAAAGCCCGGGACCCACCGCAGCACCATGGTGCCGATGAACAGGGCCGCCATGAAGCCGAAGGCCACCACCAGCGACAGCCGCAGCTGGGAGCGGATCAGGGACCGCACCATCACCTCACCCACGGCGGACTGTTCGGCCACTTCCTGCGACACGCTGGTCAGTTCCGGAAGGTGTCGGGCCTGGCTGCCGGGGGCCACCACGCGCACGCGCCCTGCGGCGGGAGGGGCGGCAGGGGGCACCGGCTGGGACTCGGGGACGCCGTCGTCGTTCATGGGGACGGCCGCACCCGGGTGGCCTGCAGGCGTTCGCGCAGGGCCGGGAGGTGGCGGCGGCTCACCGGGAGGTCGGCATTGGAGACGGAAACCGTGGGCTTGGCGGAGCTCAGCTTCAAGGCCGTGACGAAGGGCATGCAGACCAGGTAGGACCTGTGAATCCGCAGGAAGCCGGACCCGGACCAGCGGCGTTCCAAGTCGGCCAGCGGCACCCGGACCAGGTAGCTGGCCTCGGCCGTGTGGAGGCGGGCGTAGTCGCCCTGGGCCTGGACAAAGCGGACCTCGTCCAGGCGGATGACCCGGCTCACCCCGCCCTGGTCCACCGTGATCAGCTCCACGGCGGCAGCGGCTGCCGGGGTCGCCACAAGTTCCGCGACGCGCCCCACCGTCTTGGCCAGCCGCTCCGGACGGACCGGTTTGAGGAGATAGTCGACGGCGGCGAGGTCGAAGGCTTCCAGGGCCAGCTCGTCATCGGCCGTGACAAACACGACGACGGGCGGGCTGGCGGACCGGTTGATGGCCTGGGCCAGCTCGAGGCCGGACAGTCCGGGCATGTGGATGTCGAGGAAGACGGCGTCAACGGCTTCCGTCGACAACACCGCCAGGGCCCCTGCGCCGCCGGACGCCCGGTGGATGGTGCCAATGCGCGGGTCCCGGCCCAGGAGGTAGGCCAGTTCCTCGACGGCAGGCAGCTCGTCGTCGGCAACAAGGACAGTGATCATGGGCCTAAGCCTAGCGGCCGAGGGGCCCCACGCGAGCTTGCGAGCGGTGGGGAGGGCGCGAAGGCGCTAGTCCCCACGCCCTCCCAAGCGGGAGGCGCTGGCGCGCCTGCCGCTTGGGTCCCTCGGGCGCGTGGCCCCAGCCGAGGGGCACCCTCAGGCATCGTGGCCGGGCTGGTTCTTGGGCACTGTCATGGTGATCAGCATGCCCCGGCCCTCGGCGGTGTCGATGGTCAGCCCGTGCTGGTCGCCGTAGACCTGCCGGAGCCGGGCGTCCACGTTGCGCAGCCCCACGTGGGTGCCGTCGCGCTGCCCGGCCAGGAGCAGGCGGAGCTGCTCGGGGTCCATGCCGACGCCGTCGTCCTCCACCGTCACCTCCGTATAGGCGCCCAGGTCCCGGGCCGACAGCTGTAGCAGCCCGCGGCCCACCTTGGCCTCCAGGCCGTGCCGCACAGCGTTTTCCACCAGCGGCTGCAGGCTCAGGAACGGGATCACGGTGCTGAGGACCTCGGGGGCGATTTGGAGGTTGATCTGCAGCCTGTCCCCAAAACGGGCGCTCTCCAGCAGCAGGTACCTGTCAATGCAGCGCAGTTCCTCGGCCAGGGTGGTGAAGTCGCCGTGCCGGCGGAAGGAATACCGGGTGAAATCGGCAAATTCCAGCACCAGTTCGCGGGCGCGCTGCGGGTCGGTGTTGATGAAGGAGGCGATCGCGTTGAGCGAGTTGTAGATGAAGTGTGGGCTGATCTGGGCGCGCAGGGCACGCACCTCCGCTTCCGCCAGGGCTGTGCGCGAGGCACTGAGCTCCGTCAGTTCCAGCTGGGCGGACACCCACCCGGCCACCTCATTGGTGGCCCTGACCAGCCCGGCGCTGGGCGCCTTGCTGAGTATGATGACGGTGCCCACGGCACGCGAGTTGACCTTGATGGGGCAGATCACCGCCGCCTTGAGGTCCGAATCAGCTTCCGGCAGGCCCAGGGACTCCCGGAGCGTGGAGTCCAGCACGGCCACCTGGGTGCGGCCGCTGCCGAGGGCCCGGGCAGCCAGCCCCATGACCGCCGTCGAATCCGGTTCCTTGGCGGCCGGCCCGGCACCGTCCCAAGCCAGCAGCTGGCAGTCGTCCGTCATGGCGAAGGAGGCGCAGTTCAGAAGGGCGCGCAACTGCCTGCTCGCCTTGAGCGCACCCACCGGCTCGAGTCCGTTGCGCAGCTGGGCCCCGGCAGCTGCCGCCGAATGCAGGGCCCGAAACGTGGCGCGCTCGGCATCGGTGCCGAGCTCGCGGTGTGATTGCGAGAGCCGGAATCCCACGGCGGCCACAATGGCCAGGGCGGCCACCACCACGCCGATGGCGGAAATGAGCAGGAGCGTGGAGTCACTCAGGGCGGGGAAGGGCATGGACAAACCCTATCGCCAGGGGCCGCGGATGCCGTTCGGCGCAGCGCCCATGCCGTTCAGCGCGGGACACCTGCCAGCCGGGGAAATTGTGAGCCACGGCACCCCATAGTGAAAGGGATCACATCTCGCAAGGAGGAATGATGGGTAATCCTGCCCAAGCAAGCCAAGAAGATCCAACGGTGGATTTTGTCGAAGTCCAGAATTCGGAGGAGTTCCAGGACCTTCGCAAGACGCACCGCAACTTTGTTTTCCCGGTGGCCGTCGGCTTCCTGCTCTGGTACTTCGCATACGTCCTGCTGGCCGCCTATGCACACGACTTCATGTCCATCAAGGTGTGGGGGTCCATCAACATCGGACTGGTCATGGGCCTGCTGCAGTTCGTCACCACCTTCGGCATCACCACCTGGTATGTCACGTATGCCAACAACAAGCTCGACCCGAAGGCCGCCAAGATCCGGACCCGTCTTGAGTCGCAGATCCTGGCCGCCCAGACCACCAAGGAAGAGGTATAACCGGTGAACCTGTCCTCTGCACTCACCGCCCTGGCCCCCATGAAGTCACTGGGGGAGCAAACCAAGGACACGTCCTGGGTCAACATCCTGATCTTTATCCTCTTTGTGGGTGTCACCATGGTGGTGGTCTTCCGCGCCAGCCGCAACAACAAGACCGCCGCCGACTACTACGCGGCCGGGCGCTCCTTCTCGGGCGGGCAGAACGGCACCGCCATTGCCGGCGACTACCTCTCCGCCGCATCCTTCCTGGGCATCACCGGCGCCATCGCCATCAACGGCTACGACGGCTTCCTGTATTCGATCGGCTTCCTCGTGGCCTGGCTCGTGGCACTGCTGCTCGTGGCGGAACTGCTCCGCAACACCGGCAAGTTCACCATGGCGGACGTGCTCTCCTTCCGCCTCAAGCAGCGCCCGGTCCGCATCGCCGCGGCCACCACCACCCTGGTGGTCTGCTTCTTCTACCTGCTGGCCCAGATGGCCGGTGCCGGCGGGCTGGTCTCGCTGCTCCTTGGCCTGGACAACAACAACAAGACCGGCCAGGGCATCGTCATTGCCGTGGTTGGCGTGCTCATGATCGTGTACGTACTGATCGGCGGCATGAAGGGCACCACCTGGGTGCAGATCATCAAGGCCTGCCTGTTGGTGATTGGCGCAGCCATCATGACAATCATTGTGCTGGCCATGAACGGCTTCAACCTGACCACGCTCATGGATGCGGCCGTCCAGACCTCCATCAATGAAGGCGGCGCCGGCGCGGCCCTGCTGAACCCCGGTGCGGCCTATGGCAAGGCGCCACTTGACTTCATTTCGCTGGCCCTGGCGCTGGTCCTCGGCACGGCGGCCCTGCCGCACGTGCTGATGCGTTTCTACACGGTGCCCACTGCCAAGGAGGCCCGCAAGTCCGTGGTGTGGGCCATCTGGCTCATCGGCATCTTCTACATCTTCACCCTGGTGCTCGGCTACGGTGCCGGCGCGCTGATCGGCAAGAAGGAAATCCTCGCGGCACCCGGAGGCGTGAACGCTGCGGCGCCACTGCTTGCCTTTGTCATCGGCGGGCCAATCCTGCTCGGCTTCATCTCAGCAGTCGCCTTCGCCACCATCCTGGCCGTGGTGGCCGGCCTGACCATCACCGCGGCGGCTTCCTTTGCCCACGACATCTACTCCAACGTCATTGTCAAGGGCGAGCCCAAGCCGGAAATGGAAGTCAAGGTGGCACGCCGCACGGTGGTCGTGATTGGCCTGGTTGCCATTGCGGGCGGCATTTTGGCCAATGGCCAGAACATCGCTTTCCTGGTGGCACTCGCCTTCGCCATTGCCGCGTCCGCGAACCTGCCCACCATCGTGTACTCGCTGTTCTGGAAGAAGTTCACCACCCAGGGCGCCCTGTGGAGCATGTACGGGGGCCTTGCCGCGGCCATCATCCTGATCACGTTCTCCCCGGTGGTTTCCGGCAGCCCGAAGGCCATGATTCCGGGAGCAAGCTTTGACTGGTTCCCGCTCGCCAACCCCGGCATCATCTCAATCCCGCTCGCGTTCTTCCTGGGCTGGCTGGGGACCGTGCTGGACAAGGGGACCGAGGATCCCCGCATCCAGGCTGAAATGGAAGTCCGTTCGTTGACCGGTGTTGGCGCCGAAAAGGCCGTCGAACACTGATCCGCCGCGAAAAGGCCCCGTTCCGCGTCGAAGCACGACGCCGGACGGGGCCTTTCGCCGTCGTCCGGCCTTGGGTGCCGTCCCCGGCAGGGAGCTGGTGGTGGGATTGCCGCGACCTTCAGGGCCGCAGGCGGCGTTCCAGCAGGGGAGTGAGGCGGAACGGGACCAGCTCGTTCATGGCCAGGGACGTTTCCGTGCGCTCCACGCCGTCGCATGCCAGGATTTTCCCGTTGATGCGGAAAAGATCCTCGGCTCCCGTGGACACCACGCGCACCAGCAGGTCCGCGCGCCCGCTGAGCCCGTGGGCTTCAAGCACTTCCGGGATCCCGGCCAGGGACACGGCCAGGGCGCCCAGTTTCTGCTGCTGCACGTGGACCGAAATGAAGGCCGTGAGGGGGTACCCCAGTGCGGCCGGGCTGATGCGGTGGTCGAAGGCCAAAAAGGCGTGCCGTTTCTCCAAGGAGGCCATCCGGGCCTGCACCGTGTTGCGGGACAGCCCCAGCTTGGCGGCCATGGCCACCACGGTTTGCCGGGGGTCCTCCACCATGGCCAGGAGGATGCGGGCGTCTGTTCCGTCCAAAGTATGCATAATGCGCAGATTAGCACGGTCAGTGGCGGCAATATAAGGCAGAATGATCAATATTCTTAGGACACATTGCGCCGTCTGCGTGCTGTGAGTAGTCTCACATCTAAGGGCGGCAATGACGCCATCCTGCCGCGCGCGGATAATCTCCGTCGCCGGCCGTTGAGCCTGCGTTTACCCGATGCACTGACTCATTGCCAGGGGGCCGAACCCGTGGCAATCACCAAGGAGGCGTTTCTGCCGTGCTGGATACATCATCCGACAGCGGGCCACAGCCCGGGATTCACCAAATTATTGCCGCCGACGGCACCCTTCATGCCGACGAGGTCCTTTCACCCTTCGTGGCAGACGTCAGTGACGAACAGCTGGTCCAGCTGTACCGGGACATGGTGGTGATCCGGCGCATCGACACGGAGGCCACCGCCCTCCAGCGCCAGGGGCAGCTTGCCCTGTGGCCGCCCATGCTGGGCCAGGAGGCCTCGCAGATCGGCTCCGTTCGGGCGCTGGAAGAGGACGACTTCATCTTCCCCACCTACCGTGAAAACGGCGTCGCCTACTGCCGCGGCGCAGACCTGGCCGGCATCATGAGTACCTGGCGCGGCACAGCCAACACCGGCTGGGACCCGCATGAATTCAACATGGCCACCCCGCAGATCATCATTGGCGCGCAAACGCTGCACGCCACCGGCTATGCCATGGGACTGACCATGGACGGCAAGGAATCCCTCTCCATCGCCTACCTCGGCGACGGCGCCACGAGCCAGGGCGACGTCCACGAATCCATGGTTTTTGCCGCCAGCTTCCAGGCGCCCGTCATCTTCTTCTGCCAGAACAACCACTGGGCCATCTCCGAGCCCGTGGGCCTGCAGGCTCACTCACCGATCGCCGGCCGGGCACCCGGCTACGGCATCCCCAGCCTGCGCGTGGACGGCAATGACGTGCTCGCCGTGCTGGCCGCAACCCGCTGGGCCGGCGCCCGCGCCCGCAGCGGCGGCGGCCCCAGCTTCATCGAGGCCGTCACCTACCGCATGGGCGCCCACACCACCGCCGACGACCCCACCCGCTACCGCGGCGTCACGGAACTGGAGGAATGGGGCGCCAAGGACCCCATCGCCCGGGTCCGCGCACTGCTGACCGCCCGCGGCAAGCTCGACGCCGGCCGTGAGGCTGAGATTGCCGGGCAGGCTGACGCCGTGGCCGCGGAGCTCCGCGCCGGTTGCATCAACCTCCCCGACCCGGACCCCATGGCACTCTTCGACAATGTCTACACCGGCGACCATGCCATCCTGGACCGCCAGCGCGACCACTTCGCGCGGTACCTGGCCGGCTTTGCCGCCACTGAATCTGCCACCACCACGCTGGAAGGAAGCCGGTCATGAGCAAGCTGACTCTCACACAGGCCATCAACGCCGGGCTGCGCAAGTCCATGGAGGACGATCCCAAGGTGGTGCTGCTCGGCGAGGACATCGGCACGCTGGGCGGCGTCTTCCGGGTCACCGACGGCCTCATGAAGGACTTCGGCTCGCACCGGGTCATTGACACGCCCCTGGCCGAATCGGCCATCATCGGCACGGCAGTCGGGCTGGCGTACCGCGGCTACCGCCCCGTCTGTGAAATCCAGTTTGACGGCTTCATCTACCCGGGCTTCGACCAAATCGTCTCGCAGGTGGCCAAGCTGCACGCGCGGACCCACGGCAAGGTCACCATGCCGCTGACCATCCGCGTCCCCTTCGGCGGCGGCATCGGCTCACCGGAACACCACTCCGAGTCGCCCGAAGCGTACTTTGTGCACACCTCCGGACTGCGGGTCATCAGCGCCTCCAACCCCCAGGACGCGTACACCATGCTGCGCCAGGCCATCGCGTGCGACGACCCGGTCCTGTTCTTCGAGCCCAAGCGCCGCTACCACAGCAAGGGCGAGGTGGACCTGGACGCCGACCTCTCACGAGCGCCCGCCATGGGTGCCGCCCGCGTGGTCTCTGCCGGTACGGACGCCACCCTGGTCGCCTACGGCCCGCTGGTCCCCACCGCCCTCGACGCCGCCAAGGCCGCGGCCGACGACGGCGTCAGCCTGGAGGTGATCGACCTGCGTTCGCTCTCACCCATTGACTACGCCCCCATCGTGGAGTCCGTGCGGCGGACAGGGCGCCTGGTGGTCACCCACGAGGCATCCGAAACGCTCGGCCTGGGTGCGGAAATCGTCGCCGCCGTCACCGAACGGTGCTTCAACTACCTCGAGGCTGCCCCCGTGCGGGTCACCGGCTTCGACATCCCGTACCCGCCATCCAAGCTCGAAAAGCACCACCTGCCCGACCTCGACAGGATCCTCGACGGCGTAGACCGTGTCCTGGGCCGCCCCAACTCCCTGAGCGGGCTGGAAGGATGACCACCATGATCGAAGAATTCCGGCTCCCGGATCTGGGTGAAGGGCTCACCGAATCGGAAATTGTCGCCTGGCATGTGGCCGTCGGCGACACGGTTGCCCTCAACCAGGTCATCGGCGAAGTTGAAACGGCAAAAGCCGTGGTGGAACTGCCGTCGCCGTTCGCCGGCACCGTTACCGCCATCACGCACGAGCCCGGGACAACCGTCGAGGTGGGCGAGGTCATCATCGCGTTTGAGGTCGAGGGTGCCGCCGGCGCCAGCGGTCCAGACGCCGAGGCGCCGCAAAAGAGGGTGCCCACGCTCGTCGGGTACGGGGCAGATCCGGAGTCGTCCTCGCGGCCCGCGCGCCGCGCCCGTGCATTTGCCGGCGCTCCGGCCACGACAACCACCACCACCGTGGCCGCAAGTGCGCCCGCCGGGCTGCCCGCCGTCCTGCCGGCCGTCCTGCCGGAAACCCCGCCTGCGCCGTCGGCAAGGGTGCAGGCCGACAGGCCGCGCTCCACGCCTCCCGTGCGGAAGCTGGCCCGTGACATGGGCATCAACCTGGAGTTGCTGGCTGGCTCGGGGGAGCGCGGCCTGATCACCCGCGGGGACGTCGTCGCCTTTGCCGGGGACCAGCCCCACGGTGCCGGGACACCGGTGGCGGTGCCGGCGTCGTCGGTCCTGCCGGCACGAACGGCGGGAGATGCTGCACGGGAAGTGCGCACGCCCATCAAGGGGGTCCGGAAGTTTACGGCCGCAGCCATGGTGCACAGCGCGTTTACGGCACCGCACGTGACAGAGTTCCTGACGGTCGATGTGACTGCCGGCATGGAATTTTTGGCCAGGCTGAGGGGGTCCCGGGCGTTTGCGGACGTCAAGCTCACGCCGCTGACCCTGGCCGCCAAGGCCGTGTGCATCGGCATTGCCCGCCAGCCCTCGCTCAACTCGCGGTGGGATGAGGCAGCGCAGGAAATCGTCACCATGAACTACGTGAACCTGGGCATTGCCGCCGCCACCCCGCGCGGGCTGATAGTGCCCAACATCAAGGACGCGCAGGCGCTGGGCATGCATGGGCTCGCCGAGGCCATCCGCGGGCTGTCCGCAACCGCCCGCTCGGGCAAGACGCCGCCGCAGGACCTGGCAGGGGGCACCTTCTCCATCACCAACATCGGGGTGTTCGGCATCGACGCGGGCACGCCCATCCTGAACCCCGGGGAGGCCGGAATCCTGGCCCTGGGGGCCGTGCGGAACACGCCGTGGGAGTACCAGGGAGGCATTGCGCTGCGCCAGGTGATGACCTTGAGCCTGTCCTTCGACCACCGCCTGGTGGACGGCGAACAGGGCTCCCGCTTCCTGGCCGACGTGGGTGCCGTCATGGCCGATCCGGCCATGGCCCTGGCACTCTCGTAGGGGTGCCGGGAATGGTGCCCCACTGCAACCTTGGGACTCTGGAATAGCTGCACGGACGGACGTATATTTGTAGTGACCCCCACTTTGGGAGCCACCTTGTAAGGAGGTTGGTATCGATGAAGAAGTGGAACCGCTGGCAAGATTACGTTGCTGTGGTGGCAGGCCTCTATGCTGCGTTGTCGACGATGTGGACAACCCAGCAGGCCAGTTCCATGGTCATGATGATCGGGTGCGGCGTCCTCTTGATTGCTGCAGGCGTCTGGAACCTCATGAGCCCCGGGACACCGGTCGCAGAATGGGTCCAAATGGTCCTTGGGGCCTTGCTGTTCATCTCCCCGTGGCTGGCCGGATACTCCGGACACATGGGCGCAGCATGGACCTCGTGGATCGCAGGCGCCGTTGCGCTGATCGCCGGAGTGCTGGCCGTTCAGCCCAGCATGCGCGAGCACACGGTTGGCCACGACAAGGGGCTGCCGGCCCACTAAGTTCCCTGCAACCATGGGCCGCCCCGTGAGGGGCAGCCGGCCCACGGCAACCGGCCCGCAATCAAGGTCGAAAACCCGCCCCGCGGGTTCCCGGCCCTTATTGCGGGCCGGTTGCGCTATTGCGGGCTTTTTCGTCCGCGGGGCTTCAGTGCGCGCTGCCCGCCAGCGCATTCAGTGCCAGTTGTTGCAGCACGGGGCGGGCAAAGGCTGCCCCCGCGCGCCGGCCGTGCACCTGGACGCTGTGCGGGGTGGAGTTGATCAGGCCAAATACGGCATGGGCCTGCAGCCGCCGCAGGGGGGTGTCCCTGTCGGGGTAGAGCCGGCCCAGCACGTCCACCCACAGCTCCACATAGCCCCGCTGCAGGGAGCGCACCTGGCGCTGGTCGCCCTCGCTGAGGCTGTCAAAGTCGCGGTCCTGCACGCGGATCACGTCGGGTTTGGTGAGGGCAAAGTCCACGTGGAAGGCGACCAGCTCGCGCAGCGCGCCGCCGTCGTCGAGCCCTTCGGCAAGGACGGCGCGTCCTCCGGCCAGCAGGTCCTCGCTCACACCCACCAGCAGCGCCCCCAGCAGTGCCTGCTTGCCGCTGAAGTGGCGGTACACGGCCGGCCCGCTCACCCCGGCGGCGGCGCCCAGGTCCTCGAGGGACACCCCGTTGAAGCCCCGCTGGGCAAACAGCGCCGCCGCGGAGTCCAGCAGCACCGTTCGCCGGTTGGCCTTTGCCTGGGTGCGGGTGGGGGCTGGTGACTCACTCATTGTGTTCCTTGTTCGGGGCTTTGCTGGACATCACAGAATTCACGGGATAACCTGAAACTCAGTTAGTGATTATTAACTTAGCATGATGATTCGGTTGACGTAAGGGCCCCCAAGGCGCCTGCCGCCGGGAAACGGATGGGGAGTCAATGGAGACTTTGCACAGCCGGCTGGACCCAGCCGGGGAAGCATTCGCGCGCAACGACGCCGCCCAGCGCACGCTCGTGGCGGAACTGCGCGAGCACCTGCGCACCACGGCGCTGGGCGGGCCGGCAAAATCACGTGAGCGCCACGTGGCCCGCGGAAAGCTGTTGCCCCGCGACCGCGTGGACAGCCTGCTCGACGACGGCAGCCCCTTCCTGGAGATCGCACCCCTGGCGGCAAACGGCATGTACGACGGCGCGTCCCCGGGCGCCGGGGTCATCGCCGGCATCGGGGTGGTCCGGGGCCGCCACGTGGTGGTGGTTTGCAACGACGCCACGGTCAAGGGCGGCACGTACTACCCGCTGACGGTCAAGAAGCACCTGCGGGCGCAGGAGATTGCGCTGGAAAACCGGCTGCCCTGCATCTACCTGGTGGATTCCGGCGGCGCCTTTTTGCCCAAGCAGGACGAGGTTTTCCCGGACAAGGAGCACTTTGGCCGGATCTTCTTCAACCAGGCCCAAATGTCCGCCCGCAAGATCCCGCAGATCGCCTCCGTCATGGGCTCCTGCACGGCCGGCGGCGCCTACGTGCCCGCCATGAGCGATGAAACCGTGATTGTGCGCAACCAGGGCACCATCTTCCTGGGCGGCCCGCCGCTGGTGAAGGCCGCCATCGGGGAGATTGTCACTGCCGAAGAACTGGGCGGCGGGGACGTCCACGCACGCATTTCGGGGGTGGTGGACCACCTGGCCGAAAATGACCAGCACGCGTTGCAGATAGTCCGCGACATCGTGGGCACCCTCCCGCCGGACCCGAAGCCCGCCTGGGACGTGGAGCCCGCCGAGGAACCGGTAGCGGATCCGGCGGAGCTGTACGGGGCAGTGCCCACGGACCTGAACACGCCCTACGACATCCGCGAGGTCATTGCCCGCCTTGTGGACGGCAGCCGCTTCCACGAATTCAAGAAGAACTACGGCACCACCCTCGTCACCGGTTTCGCCAGGCTGCACGGCCACCCCGTGGGCATTGTGGCCAACAACGGGGTGCTGTTCAGCGAATCCGCGCTCAAGGGCGCCCACTTCATCGAGCTGTGCGACCAGCGCGGGATACCGCTAATCTTCCTGCAAAACCTCAACGGCTTCATGGTGGGCAAGGACTACGAGCAGGGCGGCATTGCCAAGCACGGTGCCAAGATGGTCACCGCGGTGGCCACCGCCCGCGTGCCCAAGCTGACGGTCATTGTGGGCGGTTCCTTCGGCGCCGGCAACTACTCCATGTGCGGGCGCGCCTACAGCCCCCGGTTCCTGTGGATGTGGCCGGCCGCGCGCATCTCCGTCATGGGTGGCAACCAGGCCTCCTCCGTGTTGGCCACCGTCAAGCGCGACCAGCACGAGCGCCGCGGCGAGGAATGGTCCGTCGAGGCCGAGGAAGCGTTCAAGGCCCCCATCAAGGCCCAGTACGAAGACCAGGGCAGCCCCTACTATTCCAGCGCCAGGCTCTGGGACGACGGCGTGATCGACCCCGCGGACACCCGCACCGTGCTGGGCCTTGCCCTGGACGTCTGCGCCCGGACCCCTTTGCCGGACACCTCCTTCGGCCTCTTCAGAATGTGAGCCACCCGTGAAACCCTTGTTTGACACCGTCCTGGTGGCCAACCGCGGTGAAATCGCCTGCCGCGTGATCCGCACCCTGCGCACGCTCGGCATCCGTTCCGTGGCCGTCTATTCAGAGGCCGACGCCGGCGCCCGCCACGTGCGCGAGGCAGACGAAGCGCTGTGCATCGGTCCCGCCGCCGCGTCCGAAAGCTACCTCAACATTGCCGCCGTCGTGCAGGCCTGCCGCGCATCCGGCGCACAGGCCGTCCACCCCGGTTACGGCTTCCTGTCCGAAAACCTGGCCTTTGCCCAGGCCCTCGCGGACGCGGGGATCACGTTCATCGGCCCCAACGTCGAGGCGCTGAACGTCATGGGGGACAAGATCCGCTCCAAGAACCATGTGGCGGCCGCCGGCGTGCCCGTGGTCCCGGGCATCTCCGAACCGGGCCTGACGGACGCTGAGCTGATCGCCGCCGCGGCCGGCATTGGCTACCCGCTGCTCATCAAGCCGTCCGCGGGCGGGGGCGGCAAGGGCATGCACGCCGTGTTTGCCGCGGCGGAACTGCCAGCCACCCTGGCCACCGCGCGGCGCGTGGCCGCCAGCTCTTTCGGCGACGACACCCTGTTCCTGGAGCGGCTGGTCTCCACCCCGCGGCACATTGAGGTGCAGATCCTCGGGGACAGCTACGGCAATGTCATCTACCTCGGTGAACGTGAATGCTCACTGCAGCGCCGCCACCAAAAGGTGATTGAAGAGGCGCCCTCGCCCCTGCTGTCCGGCCTGGCCGACGGCGAAGCCGTCCGCGCGCGCATCGGGGCCGCCGCGTGCGCCGCGGCCGCCAGCGTCAACTACACGGGTGCCGGGACGGTGGAGTTCCTCGTCTCGGACGACCGGCCGGACGAGTTCTTCTTCATGGAGATGAACACCCGGCTGCAGGTGGAGCACCCCGTCACCGAAATGGTGGTCCGCGCCAACGGTGAAGCCCTCGACCTGGTGGAATGGCAGGTGCGCATCGCCGCGGGGGAGAAGCTCGACTTTGCCCAGTCAGACGTCACCCTGGAGGGGCACGCCGTCGAGGCCCGCGTGTATGCCGAAAGCCCGGCCGAGGGATTCCTGCCAGCCACCGGAACCGTGGTGGCACTCGATGAATCGGTGGGCGCCCGGCCCGGCGTGCGGGTCGACAGCTCGCTCCTGGCCGGACTGGAAGTGTCCGCCAACTACGACCCCATGCTGGCCAAGGTCATCGCCTGGGGGGCAGACCGGACCCAGGCATTGGACCGACTCGACGCCGCCCTCGCCGACTACGTGGTCCTGGGCATCCCCACCAACGTCGAATACCTCCGCCTCCTCCTGGCCGACCCCGACGTCCGGGCCGGCCGGCTCGACACGAACCTGATTGAGCGCAAGCTGCCGGACATGGAGTTCCGCACCGTCGCCGCCGCCGAGTACGCCGCCGCGGCATTGGTCGCACGCGTCCCGCTGGTCGAGCCTGTCGAGACCCAGGGTCGCCCGGCTGCGGAAACGCCGGCGGCGGACCGGGCGGCGGACCAGAATTCCCTCGGCTGGGCCCACAGAGGCGAGGGGCCCGTTGCGAGCTTGCGAGCAATGGGAGCCTCTGGGGACTATCCGACGCGTCGGCCGCAAGCGGCCTTTGGCGTCTCCTTTACGCCGCCTACGGAAATTCTGGCTCCGCCGCCCGCGGTCGATTGGTCGGAAAGCGCCCGAGGGAACACCGGCTCCGCCGCCTCAAGTCCGCAGCCGCCCGCATCTCCGTGGGCGCGCACGGACGGATGGCGGCTGGGCGATCCGGCATCGTGGCGGTCTTCGTGGGCCGCACCCGGGCGCACCGGGGTGGTGACGGTCAGCGGACCGCAGGGTGACAGCGGCGCGGAAGGAACCGGCGTCGTGCATGTCGCCGGGCTGGGCCAGACGGCCCAGGACGTGTCCGGCTCGTTTGGCGGCTACAGCGTGGGCGTGGCCGGGGACACCGTGTTCCTAGGCAGCGGCGGCTGGAGCGTGGGGCTGCAGCAGCTCGACCGGGATGCCGCAACGGCGCGGATGCTGGCTGGGCTTGAGCGCGCGGACGCCGCGGTGGATCCGCAGCTGCGCAGCCCCATGCCGGGCACCGTCACCGTGGTCAACGCCAAAACGGGGGACCGGGCCGAGGCCGGGACGGTGCTGCTGGCCGTGGAGGCCATGAAGATGGAACACCAGATTGTGGCTCCCATGGCCGGGACGGTGCACATCGGCGTGGCAGTCGGCGCGCTGGTCAAGGCCGACCAGATTGTGGCCACTATTGTCCCGGACGCGCCGGCAGACGACAATTCAACAACAAGCCCTGAAGGGGAATGACCGTGCCAAACTTCGAGCTCAACGACGAATACCAGGACCTGAGCGACACCGTCAGGGACTTTGCCGACAACGTGGTGGCCCCCGTGTCCGCCAAACACGACGAGGAACACAGCTTCCCCTACGAAGTGGTGGCCCAGATGGGCGAGCTGGGCCTCTTCGGGCTGCCGTTCCCGGAGGAATACGGCGGAATGGGCGGGGACTACTTCGCCCTGGCTCTGGCCCTGGAGCAGCTGGGCCGGGTGGACCAGTCCGTCGCCATCACACTGGAGGCCGGCGTCTCACTGGGCGCCATGCCCATCTATCGCTTTGGCACGGAAGCCCAAAAGCAGCAATGGCTGCCGTCGCTGGCAGCGGGAACCTCGCTGGCCGGCTTTGGCCTGACCGAGCCCGACGCCGGTTCGGACGCCGGGGGCACCACCACCAAGGCGCGGCTTGAGAACGGCGAGTGGATCATTGACGGCCACAAGCAGTTCATCACTAACTCCGGCACGGACATCACCAAGTTCGTCACCATGACGGCGGTCACCGGCACCTCCGAGCGGGCCAACGGCTCCATCAAGAAGGAAATCACCACCATCCTGGTCCCCAACGGCACCCCGGGGTTCACGGTGGAAAAGCCCTACAACAAGGTGGGCTGGAATGCCTCCGACACCCACCCCCTGACCATGGTGGACGTCCATGTGCCGGAGGAAAACCTGATCGGCGTCAGGGGCCGCGGCTATGCGAACTTCCTCTCCATCCTGGACGAGGGCCGCATCGCCATTGCCGCGCTCGCCACCGGCACGGCGCAGGGCTGCGTGGACGAGGCCGTGCGCTACGCCAAGGAGCGCACCGCCTTCGGCCACAACATCGGCCATTACCAGGGCGTCTCCTTCAAGATCGCCCGCATGCAGACCCGCGCCCACACCGCCCGCCTTGCGTACTACGACGCCGCCGCCCGCATGCTGGCAGGCAAGCCGTTCAAGACGGAGGCCGCGATTGCCAAGATGGTGGCCAGTGAGGCAGCCATGGACAATGCCCGCGACGCCACCCAGGTGTTCGGCGGCTACGGCTTCATCAACGAATTCCCCGTGGCCCGACACTACCGGGATTCAAAGATCCTGGAGGTGGGGGAGGGGACCACGGAGGTCCAGCTGATGCTGATAGCCCGCGAACTTGGCCTGTAGGTCCCCGATGGCCGAAGCTGTTCAGACCCGGACACAATGAAAGGTACTAGCGATGATTAACAAAGTGGTTGCTTCCGCTGCCGCCGCCGTCCATGACATCCACAATGGCGCGTCCCTGGCGGTGGGCGGGTTTGGGCTGTGCGGCATACCCGTGGCCTTGATCCAAGCCCTGCACGACGCCGGCACACATGAACTGGAAACCATCTCCAACAATTGCGGCGTGGACGACTGGGGGCTGGGCGTGCTGCTCACCGACGGCCGGATCCGCCGCACCATCTCCTCCTACGTGGGTGAAAACAAGGAATTTGCCCGCCAGTTCCTTGCCGGCGAACTTGAGGTGGAACTGACCCCTCAGGGCACCCTCGCCGAGAAGCTGCGGGCCGGCGGCGCCGGGATCCCTGCCTTCTACACCGCGGCCGGCGTGGGCACCCAGGTCTCCGAGGGCGGCCTGCCCCGCAAGTACGACGGCGCCGGCGGGGTCGCGATCGCCTCCGAACCCAAGGAGGTGCGCACTTTCGGCGGGGCTGACTTTGTCCTGGAGGAATCCCTCACCCCCGACTTCGCGCTGGTCCACGCCTGGAAGGGCGACCGCCACGGCAACCTCGTCTTCCACGCCACCGCCATGAACTTCAACCCCTTGTGCGCCATGGCCGGGAAAATCACCATCGCCGAAGTGGAGGAACTGGTGGAACCGGGGGAGCTTGACCCGGAACATGTCCACGTCCCCGGCATCTTCGTCCAGCGCGTGGTCCACATCCCGGCAGGCACGCCCGGCAGCGAGAAGCGCATTGAAAAGCGCACAGTCACGGTGGTTGAGACTGTCGAAACCAAGGAGGCATGACCATGGCACTTTCGCGCAATGAACTGGCTGCACGGGTGGCGCAGGAACTGCACAACGGGCAGTACGTGAACCTGGGCATCGGCATGCCCACCTTGATCCCGAACTTCATCCCCGATGGCGTGGAAGTGGTGCTGCACTCGGAGAACGGAATCCTCGGCACCGGCCCCTACCCGCTTGACGAGGACGTGGACCCGGACCTGATCAACGCAGGGAAGGAAACCGTCACGGTCAACAAGGGGGCGGCTTTCTTTGACTCTGCCACCTCCTTTGGCATGGTGCGCGGCGGCCATGTGGACGTTGCCGTGCTCGGTGCGATGCAGGTGGCCCAAAACGGCGACCTCGCCAACTGGATGATCCCCGGCAAGATGGTCAAGGGCATGGGCGGCGCCATGGACCTGGTCTTTGGCGCCAAGAAGCTGATCGTCATGATGGATCACACGGACAAGGCCGGAAACCCCAAGATCCTGGAAAGCTGCACACTGCCGCTGACCGGCAAGGGTTGCGTGGACCTGATCGTCACCGACCTGGCCGTCATCGAGGTCACCCCGGACGGCCTGGTCCTGAAGGAACTCGCGCCGGGTGTCACGGTGGAGGAGATCGTGGCCGCCACGGGCGCCCCGCTCAACCTCGAGATGCACGACCTGGACGCCGTATGAGCGGCGCCAGGGTGGTCACGCAAAGGGGGCTCTATTACGAGGAGCTGGAGACCGGCGTCGTGTATGAACACAAGCCGGGGAGGACCATGACGGAAACGGACAACGTCCTGTTCACCACCATGACGATGAACACCCAGGCGCTTCACCTGGACGCAGCCTGGAGTGCCACGCAGCCGTTTGGGCAGCGGCTGGTCAACTCCATGTTTACGCTGGCCACCATGGTGGGGCAGTCGGTGGCGCAGCTGACCCAAGGCACCATTGTGGCGCAGCTGGGCATGACGGACATCTCTTTCCCCCACCCCCTGTTCCACGGCGACACGCTGTACACGGAAACCGTGGTGACGGAGAAGCGCCTCTCCGCCTCGCGCCCCGGGCAGGGTATTGTCACCATGGAACACACGGGACGGAACCAGGACGGCGTGGTGGTGGGCAGGGCCAGCCGCACCGCTCTGTTCTGGCTCAAGCCCGCCCAGTAGCGCCGGACCCCGCTGCCGGCAGCACGCCGCCACCCGCCACCCGAAGGAGAACGCCATCAACGTCCCGACCACTGCCCTCGCCATGGGGCCGGCCCTGCTGTTCGCCCCCGCGGACCGGCCGGAACGCTTCGCCAAGGCCGCCGAGCGTTCCGACGCCGTCATCCTGGACCTGGAGGACGCCGTCGCCCCGGAGGCCAAGGCGCAGGCACGTGAGAACATGCTCCGCTGCACGCTGGACCCGGCAACCACCATGGTGCGGATCAACGCCTTGGACACCCGTGATTCACATTTGGACCTTGCCGCCGTCGAACGGAGCAATTTCCGCACCATCATGGTGGCCAAGGCGTCGGACGTCGACGTCATTGCCTCGCTCACGGATTTCAACGTGGTGGCGCTGTGTGAAACCGCGGCGGGCATCCTCGCCGCGCCGCGCCTGGCCCAATTGCGCAATGTGGTGGGCCTGATGTGGGGCGCCGAGGACCTCGTAGCTTCCTTGGGCGGCACCTCCAGCCGTTTCGGCAGCGGCCACAGGGCAGGGCGCTACCGTGCCGTGGCGACCCATGCGCGCTCGCAGCTGCTGTTGGCGGCCGGTGCAGCGGGCAAGCTGGCCATCGATTCCATTTACGCCGATTTCAAGGATTTGGCGGGCTTGGCGGAAGAGTCGGAGGACGCCGTCGCCAGCGGCTTTGGCGCCAAGGCGAGCATTCACCCATCGCAGGTGGCCGTGATCAGGGAGGCATACCGTCCCTCCCTGGAAGCCGTTGAGGCCGCCCGGGAGCTGCTGGCCGCCGCGGACGCTGCCGGAACGGGCGTTTTCGCGTTCAACGGTCAGATGGTGGACGGGCCCATCCTGAAGCACGCAAGGGAAACCCTCCGCCGCGCCACCCCCTGATTCAGACGCTCCCTCACGTTTTGCGGTGTTCCTTGGTGACGCTCCCTCACCTTTTGCGGTCTTTCTGGTGATGCTCCCTCACGTTTTGCGGTGTCAACCAAGATAACCCCGGGCTGCAATGCCAGCCTGTGGATAACTTCTGCGGCAAGTCTGTTTCTGGGCCATCATGAGAACATGGAGACCAACGACGAACTCCCCGGGACCACTGCCCCTTTTACCCTTGACGAGGCACGGGCTGCCGGGCTCACGCCGGCACAATTGAGAGGCAAGTCCTTCGCTAATGTCAGCCACGGACTCTTCCGCCCGGCGGAATGGGACTTTGACTTGCTGGAAGCTGCCCGGGCACTCTGTGCGGCCACCCCGGGGGCTTGGATTTCACATTCCACAGCAGCCCGACTGCAAGGCCTCATCCTGCCTCCGTGGTTGGCAGAATCAGACGAACTGCACCTGTCCAAGCCCAGACGATTGCCTGAGGTCCGAAGGAAGGGCATCACCGGTCACACTGTGGTTGCATTTCCTGATGAAGTGGAAAATGCCGGTCAGCTGCGGATCAGCACAAGGGCCCGCACCTGGCTTGACCTCACCCGAACATTGCCATTGAGGGACCTGATCTGCATCGGTGATCAGCTCGTCAGGATCCCGCGGCCGGAGTTCGAAGACCGCAGTGAGCCATTTGCCACCCTCGCCTCCCTCCGGGAAATGGTTCAGCGGCACGGCAACTTGCAGGGAGTCGTTCGGGCCAGGGAAGCGCTCGAACTAATGCGTGTGGGCGCAGATTCCGGCCCGGAAACCCTCTTGCGCCTGGCCATGCTCGACGGCGGCCTGCCGGAGCCGGACTTGCAGCTCAAGCTCTGGAACAGCCCAACGGCACCATCGGCCGACGCCGGATACCGTGCCAGGCGGATTGTGCTGCAATACGACGGGGCCCACCACTTGGACGCCTTGCAGCGGCACAGCGACCGGCGCCGGGACAAGGCATTCGAAGCTGCCGGCTGGACAGTACTTACATTCACCAACGAAGATTTGGCGGACGGATTCGACCAAGCCGTGCGCAAGATCAAGCAGGCGCTCAGGAGTGCGTGGATCGACCCCACAATCGCCTCCGGGTTCGCGTCCGGGACTTGACCGTGCCGCGGAAAAACAGGACGCCCCCAGAACGTCGAGGGAGCGTCGGGCGGAGGGCCGCGAATCCTGAGGGAGCGTCCTGCACAATCCCGCGAATCCTGAGGGAGCGTCGGGCGGAGGGCCGCGAAAAGTGAGGGAGCGTCCTGTTGGTGGTTAGGCGGCGGCCATGGCCTCTTCACGAACGGACTGAAGGGCGCGGGTCCACGGCACCAGCTGGTCGAGCATGGGAGCCAGGGACGCGGCCTGCAGCTCGGTTGGCTTGAAGGTGGAGAAGTTCTCAAAGTCGGTGAACAGGGAGAACATGCCAGTCTTCTGAACATGGGCCACCTGAAGCTCCGACAGGATGCCGCGCAGGTGCTCGACGGCGCGGACGCCAAACGCCGAACCGTAGCCTACAAGCCCGGCAGCCTTGTTGTTGAACTCCACGTTGAGGTAGGAGATGGCGTTGGCGAGGGCGGGCTGGACCGAGTGGTTGTATTCGCCGGTGACGAAAATGTAGCCGTCGAACTCGGCAATCTTGGCAGCCCAGGCCTTGGTGTGGTCATTCTGGTAGTTCTGGAAACCGGCGGGGTAGGCCTCGTCCAATACGGGGAGCTTGAAGTCCGCGATGTCGACCAGTTCGTAGTCGGCATCGCCGCGGAGCTGGGCCTGGGCCAGCACCCACTCCGCAACGCCCTTGTTGATGCGTCCGGGGCGGGTGGAACCGGTGATGATGGCAATCTTCGTCATGGTGCTCTCCTGTACATCCCTGTGACCGTCCCAAAATTGGATGACGTGTCAACTAAAATTTGCTGTCTCCATCATGGACCGCAATAATTGACATGTCAACAACGTGAAGAAAATGTGAGGTGGATCATGTCGGGGCCCTGTGAAGGCGATGCTGAGCCGTGTGAACCCAGGTGGCTCTCCATCGAGGAACAGCACCTGTGGCTGGAGCTGCGCGAATTCGCCTCGGGGCTGCCGCGCGCCATCGACCGGCAGCTCAGCCAGGATTCCGGCGTCTCCGGCGTGGAATATGCCGTGCTTGCCGCGGTGTCCGAAGCGCCCCCCGACGGAGTCCGGTCCGGAGACCTGGCAGCTTTGCTGGAATGGGAAAGGTCGCGCGTTTCCCACCTGCTGCGACGGATGGAATGCAAGGGCCTGGTGACCCGCTGTGCCGCCAGCGACGATGGGCGCGGCCAGGACATCTCCCTCACGGGTGCGGGCTGGGACACCGTCCGCGCCGCGGCACCGGGACATGTGACCCTGGTCCGTGAGGCCATTTTCGACCCCCTCACGCCCGAGGAATTGGCACAGCTGCGGGTCTCCCTGCAAAAGATCCGCACCGCAGCCGTAGAGAAAGGCCTCTGGTAGTTTCCAGCGAGGGAGCGCTTGGGTGGGCCCCCGCCTGCGAGGGGCCCCGGGCCGAGGAACGAGGCTCGGGGAGCAGGTGGGGAATACTGGAAGCATGCAGCATCGCAAAGTAATTCTCCTTGGCTCCACCGGTTCCATCGGCACCCAGGCGGTGGACGTCGTCGGCCGGGCCACGCTCCCGGACGGCTCCCCGCGCTTCACCGTCACTGCCCTGAGTGCCGGTGGCGGCAACCTGGAACTGCTGGCCGAACAGGCCGTGCACCTTAGGGTCCTGGCGGTGGGAATTGCCGCGGACGACGCCGGCCCCCTCCGTGCGCTGCTTGCCTCCCGTGCCGCTGCGGCCGGGTTGGGGGAGCGGATGCCGGAAATACTCACCGGCCCCGGTGCCTCGACTGCCATCGCGGCCTGGGGTGCCGGCACGGCGGATGCCGCCGACGTGGTCCTCAATGGCATCACCGGCTCCATTGGCCTGGCCCCCACGTTGGCGGCCCTGGGTACCACGGCCATCCTGGCGCTGGCCAACAAGGAGTCGCTCATTGTGGGCGGGCAGCTGGTCAAGGATGCTGCTTCCCCGGGGCAGCTGGTGCCCGTGGATTCCGAACATTCCGCCCTGGCCCAGGCCCTGCGCTCGGGCAGCGCAGGGGAGGTGGAGAAGCTCATTGTCACCGCGTCCGGCGGGCCGTTCCGCGGGCGGAGCCGTGCCGAGCTGGCGGAGGTCACCCCGGAGCAGGCCCTCAGGCACCCCACCTGGGACATGGGCCCCATGGTCACCACCAATTCCGCCACCTTGGTCAACAAGGGACTGGAAGTCATTGAGGCGCACCTGCTCTTTGACGTGCCGCTGGACCGCATTGAAGCCGTGGTGCATCCGCAGTCCGTGGTCCACTCCATGGTGCAGTTCACCGACGGCTCCACACTGGCCCAGTGCTCGCCGCCGGACATGCGCCTGCCCATCGCCCTCGGGCTGGGCTGGCCCGAACGTGTCCCCGGCGCCGCGCAGGCATGCGACTGGACGAAGGCCGCCACCTGGACGTTTGAGCCGCTGGACAACGCCGCCTTCCCCGCCGTCGAATTGGCCAAGGATGCGGCGCGCCGCGGGGGCACCTGCCCGGCCGTCTACAACGCCGCGAATGAGGAAGCGGTGCATGCCTTTCATGCCGGGACCATAGCTTTCCTGGACATTGTGGACACCATTGCCCAGGTTCTCAGTGAACATACACCGGATTCGCAGCTGACGCTTCAGTCCGTGCTGGATGCTGAAGCATGGGCACGGGCACGCGCCAACGAGCTGCTGGCCGCCAGGGGCTGAACTGGTTCGGGCGGACATCAGCTTGCGCGCCTAAGCTTGGTGGTGACGGTTAATTCAGAGCGGGAAAGTTCATTGTGACGGTATTGCTTTTCATTGGCGGCGTGCTCTTTGTCGCCATCGGCGTGGCTGTGTCCATCGCCCTGCACGAGGTGGGCCACCTGCTGCCCGCCAAGCTCTTCAAGGTGCGCGTCACCCGATACATGATCGGCTTTGGGCCCACCGTGTGGTCCCGGACCAGGGGTGAGACGGAGTATGGCATCAAGGCCATCCCGGCCGGCGGCTATGTGGCCATGATCGGCATGTACCCGCCCAACCCCGTGGACGGCAGTGTCCGCCCCTCCAGCACGGGGCTGTTCCAGACCCTCGCCACCGAGGCCCGCAGCGCCGCCCATGAGGACGTTGGGCCCGAAGACGCCAACCGTGTGTTTTACAAGCTGCCCGTGTGGAAAAAGATTGTCATCATGCTGGGCGGGCCCACCATGAACCTGCTGATCGGCGTGGTGCTGATGGCGGTGCTGCTCATGGGTTTTGGCGCACCGCAGGCCACCACCACGGTGGCCGTGGTCAACGCCTGCCAGGTGGCCTACGGTGCCCCGGAACCGACCGACATGGCCACGTGCACCAAGACGCCGGCCGCGGCGGCCGGGCTGAAGCCGGGTGACACCATCAAGACCTTTGACGGCCGCGCCGTCACGGATTGGACCAGCCTGACGGACTGGATCCGCGCCTCCGCCGGCAAGGCCGTGGAGCTGAGCTACCAGAGGGGCGCGCAAACCATTTCCACCACCATCACGCCCGTGCTGACGGCCCGGCCAGTGCTGGATGCCAACGGCAACGCCAAGGTTGACGCCAGCGGCAAGGCCGTCACGGTCCAGGTGGGCTTCATCGGCATGGGCCCCACCTCCGCCATCGTGCCCCAGCCGGCGTCGGCCGTGCTGCCCGCCGTCGGCCGGAACATTGCCCAGGTGGGCGGCGTGGTGTTCCAGCTGCCGCAAAAGCTCGTGGCAGTGGGCCAGGCGGCCTTCAGCTCAGCCCCGCGCGACCCCAACGGCCCCATTTCCGTGGTCGGCGTGGGCCGGGTGGCCGGGGAGGTGGCCGCCATGGAGCAGGTGCCGCTCAGCTCCCGGGTGGCCACGCTCATTGGCCTGATGGCCGGGGTGAACCTGGCCCTGTTTGTCTTCAACCTCATCCCGCTGCTCCCGCTCGACGGCGGACATGTGCTGGGGGCCCTCTACGAAGGGGCGCGCCGCCAGCTTGCCAAGCTGTTCAAGCGCCGCGACCCCGGCCCCTTCGACATAGCCAGGATGCTGCCGGTGACCTACGTGGCCGCCGTGGTGCTCATGGCCATGGGGGCGCTGCTGATCTACGCCGACATCGTCAAGCCGGTCAATATTTTCGGCTGACGGTTGACGGCTGGCCACCGCCCCGCCCGGACGGACGGTCCAAAAAAGTCCGTCAGAGCAGGTGGACATGGTCCGGCGTCAGCTCCGAGATTTTGCTGACACCCAGCAGCGCCATGGTGCGGCGCATGTCCGTCTCGAGGATTTCCAGGGTGCGGTCCACGCCCGCACGCCCGCCTGCCATGAGCCCGTACAGGTAGGCGCGGCCGACGAGTGTGAAGTCGGCCCCCATGGCCAGTGCGGCAATGATGTCCGCGCCGCCCATGATGCCCGTGTCCAGGATGACGGCGGCATCGCTGCTGTCCGCAGCCAGGGCCGCCTTGACGTCGGGCAGGAGGTGGAAGGGAATGGGCGCCCTGTCCAGCTGGCGGCCGCCATGGTTGGAGAGGATGATGCCGTCGGCGCCGTGGTCCACCACCTTGCGGGCGTCCTCGACAGTCTGGATGCCCTTGACCACCAGCTTGCCCTTCCAGGTTTCGCGGAGCCAGTCCAGGTCCGCGTACGTCAAGGTCGGGTCAAACATGGAGTTGATCAGCTCCGCCACGGTGCCCGAATATCGCGAGAGTGAGGCGAAGGCCAGGGGTTCATGGGTCAGGAAGTTGAACCACCAGGCCGGACGGTAGGAGGCATCCACCACCGTCTTGAGCGTCAGCGCGGGCGGGATGGTCATGCCGTTGCGGACGTCGCGCAGCCGCGCCCCGGCCACCGCGGTATCCACCGTGACCATGAGGGTGTCGTTTCCGGCCCTCGCAGCCCGGTCGATGAGTTCCATGGAGCGCTCGCGGTCGGTCCACAGGTACAGCTGGAACCAGTTGCGGCCGTGGGGTGCGGCCTTTGCCACGTCCTCGATGGACGCCGTGCCCATGGTGGAGAGCGTGTAGGGGATGCCTGCCGCCTGGGCCGCCTGTGAGCCGGCGTACTCGCCCTCGGACTGCATCATGCGGGTGAAGCCGGTGGGGGCGATGCCCACGGGCAGCCGGGACTCCTTGCCAAGGATGGGGGTGGTGAGGTCGATGGAGGAGACGTCGCGCAGGATCCCCGGGCGGAATTCGATGTCCAGGAACGCCCGGCGGGCGCGGCCCAGGGTGATTTCCGCTTCCGCAGCCCCGTCGGTGTAGTCGAACGGCGCCTTCGGTGTGCGGCGTTTGGCCATGGCGCGCAGTTCCCAGATGGTGTTTGCCCTGCGCAGCCGCGCGGCCTGGCCCAGCTCCGGTTTCTTGAACTGCATCAGGGGCGCCAGGTCGGAATACTGGGGGAAGCGGCGCCGGAGGGCGTCAGGCGCCTGCCGGGATCCGCTGCTGCCGTGATCGGTGGTCTGCGTCATTGCCTGCTCCAGGGTGTCAGTCGGGAATCTTGTGGTCCAACCACATGGTACGCCACCTCGCAGGCCTTCGGCAGTCAAATATGGTTGATTCTCAACTATCAACCGATTATGATTTATTCATGTTTGTCATGACGATTGATCAGCGCGGCAGCCGCACAGTGGGCGACCGCGTGCCGGAGCTCCTCGCCACCCTTCGCGGCATCAGGACAGTCCTGCCGTTTGAGCGGTCTGTGGGCGACGAGGTCCAGGGCCTGCTGGATTCCCCTGCGGAGGTGGTTGAGGCGGCCCTGCGCGCCCTCCGTGCGGGCGGCTGGTACGTCGGCATAGGGATCGGCAGCGTTGAGAGGCCCCTGCCCTCCAGCCCCCGCGAGGCCGCCGGACCGGCCCTGGTGCAGGCCCGGCTGGCGGTTGACCGGGCGAAGCGGACGGGGGAGCGGGTGGCCCTCGCCGTTGAGTACGACGGCGGTCCCGGCCTTCCGGGGGAGGGTGCGGCTGCCGCTTCAGCGGCTGAGGCGGTCCTGGTGCTGGTTGGCGACCTGGTCCGGCATCGGTCCGCAGCCGAATGGCGGGTCCTGGATGCGTTGACGGAGCCCGGCCCGCGGCGCCAGGTGGACGTTGCCCAGTCCCTGGGCGTCACGCCCCAGGCCGTGAGCCAGGCGATCCTGCGTTCCGGGCGGCAGGAGGAACAGCGCGGACGGAATGCCGCCGAACTGCTGCTCACGCTGGCCGGCCGTGCTGTGGACGGGGAACCCGTTCCACGTGTCAGTGGCCGCGGATAGGCTCAACGGTAAAGGGGAGGCGCAATGACAGCAGCGGCAATCATGGGTGGACTGCCCGCCTGGGCCGTGGTGGGCTGGGTGGCCGCCGCGGTCGTCGTCGCCAGCCTGGGCGGCTGGCCCGTAACGGCGGGAATTTTGCGGCTGGCAAAGTCGCACACCGTCCGGGCGGCCGAAAGCCGCGAACGCGGCGATGCGCGGGACGCCGGCGTGCCGCGCCACAGGAACGAGCCTGCGCCGGCAGCTGAACCGGCAGCCGAACCGGCAGCCGAACCGGCAGCCGAACCGGCAGCCGAACCGGCGGCCTCCGGCGTTCTCCGCGGCGGCCTGTTGATCGGCGTGTTGGAGCGTGCCGCCGTCGTGCTTGCCATCCTGGCGGGACAGCCCGTGGCCATCGCCTATGTCGTGGCCATCAAGGGCCTGGGCCGCTATCCGGAGCTGAAGGGCACTCCGGGGGCCAGTGAGCGGTTCATTATCGGGACCCTGGCCTCGCTGCTGTGGGCATCCGCTGTGGCCACGCTGGCGAGATTGCTCCTGTTATAGGGTGAAGGCATGACTATCTTTGCCGTTGAATACGTTTATGGTGCCGAAGCGGAAGCTGCCCGGACCGAGCACCGGCCCAAGCACCGCGAATGGCTGGCCGCCCAGGCGGAGGCCGAAGTGGTGCTGGCCTCGGGGCCGTACGGGGACGGGGCCGGTGCGCTGCTGATCTTCCGGGCGGCCGATGAAGCCGCCCTGCACGAGGTCCTGAAACAAGATCCCATGAGCGTTGGCGGCGGCGTCACGGGCCTAAAGATTTCCGAATGGAAGCCTGTCATCGGCCAGCTCAGCAAATATATGTCCTAGGACTCACGCGGAGACGGACGGCGGGGAACACGCCTACAATTTAGAACAGATGGTGCGTGATTATCCCTGCGGCCCAGAGCCTGTGCCGCGCACGCACCGTTCCACCATTTTCAAGGAGCATATTTTGACCTCGGTCAGTCTCGGAATGCCGCCATTGCCACCCCCCGTTCTCGCACCGCGTCGCAAAACCCGGCAGATCAAGGTCGGCTCCGTCGGCGTCGGCTCCGACTTCCCCATCAGCGTCCAGTCGATGACCACCACCAAGACCACGGACATCAATGCCACGCTGCAGCAGATTGCCGAACTGACGGCGTCGGGCTGTGACATTGTGCGCGTGGCGTGCCCGTCGCAGGATGATGCCGAGGCGCTGCCCATCATCGCCAAAAAGTCGCAGATTCCCGTGATTGCGGACATCCACTTCCAGCCGAAATATGTGTTTGCGGCCATCGAAGCAGGCTGCGCGGCTGTCCGCGTCAACCCCGGCAACATCCGCAAGTTTGATGACCAGGTCAAGGAAATTGCGCAGGCCGCCAAGGACCACGGCACCTCCATCCGGATTGGCGTGAACGCCGGTTCGCTGGAGCCGGGCATCATGAAGAAGTACGGCAAGGCAACCCCGGAAGCCCTGGTTGAATCCGCCGTGTGGGAGGCGTCCCTCTTCGAGGAGCACGGTTTCCACGACTTCAAGATCTCCGTCAAGCACAATGACCCCGTGGTCATGGTTGCCGCCTACGAGATGCTCGCCGAACGCGGCGACTGGCCCCTGCACCTGGGTGTCACCGAGGCTGGCCCGTCTTTCCAGGGCACCATCAAGTCCGCCGTCGCCTTCGGCGCCCTGCTCTCCAAGGGCATTGGCGACACCATCCGCGTCTCCCTTTCCGCCCCGCCGGTGGAGGAGATCAAGGTGGGCGACCAAATCCTGCAGTCGCTGAACCTGCGCCCGCGCAAGCTTGAAATTGTCTCCTGCCCTTCCTGCGGCCGTGCTCAGGTGGACGTATACAAGCTGGCGGAGGAAGTCACCGCCGGGCTGGAGGGACTCACCGTCCCCCTGCGCGTGGCCGTCATGGGCTGCGTTGTGAACGGCCCCGGCGAAGCCCGTGAGGCAGATTTGGGCGTTGCCTCCGGCAATGGCAAGGGCCAGATCTTCGTCAAGGGCAAGGTCATCAAGACCGTGCCCGAGGACCAAATTGTTGAAACCCTGATCGAAGAAGCCATGAGAATCGCCGAAGAGATGGAGTCCGATGCCGACAATCCGCTCCCGGGTGGCCCCGTGGTTAGCATCGCGTAAGCCCGCCGCCAGCGGTCCGGTGCGCGCCCTGGTCCATGAGGACACCGACGCGCTCCGGGCCTTGGTGGCGCGCGACCCCGTGGCGAACGTCTTTATCGATTCGCTGCTGACCCAGGGCCGCAGCGCCGTGCCCAGCCAGCCGGGGGCCGTGATTCTGGGCTTCTTTGACAATTTCGAGCACGACGGCGGCGAGCTGGCTGCCGCCTGCTGGGTCGGTTCCAATGTGGTCCCCATCGAGATGACTGCTTCCCAGAGCGCGTATTTTGGCCGGTGGATTGCAGCCAACTGGCGGCCCCATGCCTCGATCTTTGGCCCCGCCGGGGCGGTGCTGGGCATGATGGCCGAGCTCTCCGCCGCAGGCATCACCGCCCACGAGGTCCGCCCCAGCCAGCCGCTGCTGGCCATCGAGGGCACCTCGCCGTTTCCGGCGAACCGGGCGCTGACGGTGAGCCGCAGCGGCCAGTTCGCCGAGGTGCTGGCCGCCGCCGCCGCCATGTTCGAGGAGGAAGTGGGCTATTCCCCCTTTCTGGGCGGCGAGGAAAACTACCGGCGGCGGGTGGCCTGGCTCATCAACCGCGGGCACTCCTTCAGCCACTGCACCTCCGGCGGCGAGGTCATCTTCAAGGCGGACCTTGGCGCCGTGACCATCCGGGCCACCCAGATCCAGGGAGTGTGGATGAACCCCCGGTTCAGGGGGCGCGGCCTGAGCAACGGCTACATGGCGGCCTCCGTGAACCTGGCCCAGGTCCTCGCCCCCGTGACCAGCCTGTACGTCAATGACTTTAATGCCCGCGCCCGGGCCGTCTACGCCAAAGTGGGATTTGAGCAAGTGGGGACTTTCGCCACCGTGCTGTTCTGAGCTCCCCTGCTTGTGCGCTACGATTATGCAACTTGTTGCGCAAAGGAGTGCATGAATGTCTGCTGAACGGTACCCCCACCTTTTCGAGCCGCTGGACCTGGGCTTCACCATGCTCCCCAACCGGGTGGTGATGGGCTCCATGCACGTGGGGCTCGAGGAGCTCCCGGGCGGCTTTGCCCGCATGGCTGCCTTCTACGCGGAACGGGCGCGCGGCGGCGTGGGCCTCATGGTCACCGGCGGCATTTCACCCAACGACGCCGGCCGGCCCATGAAGGGCGGGGCCAAAATCAGCACACCCGAGGACGCCGAGCGGCACCGGGTGGTCACCGAAGCCGTCCACGCCGAGGGTGCAAAGATTGCGCTGCAGCTGCTGCACTTTGGCCGCTACGCCTCACATCAGGACCTGGTTGCCCCGAGCAGCGTGCAGGCCCCCATCAGCCCCCTCACCCCGCATCCGCTCACCGAGGATGAGGTGGAGTCCACCATTGAGGACTTTGCGGTGGCGGCCCGGTTGGCGCAGGGGGCAGGCTACGACGGCGTCGAAGTTATGGGTTCCGAGGGCTACCTGATCAACGAGTTCATCGCCGAACGCACCAACCGGCGCTCCGACAAATGGGGCGGGCCGTACCTGAACCGGATGCGCTTCCCCGTCGAAATTGTACGGCGCATCCGTGAACGCGTGGGGGAGGACTTCATCATCATCTACCGACTCTCCATGCTGGACCTGGTGGAGGGCGGCTCCACGGTGGAGGAGGTCATCGAGCTGGCGCAGGCCGTTGAAAAGGCCGGGGCCACGCTCATCAACACCGGCATCGGCTGGCATGAAGCCCGCATCCCCACCATCGCCACGTCCGTGCCCCGTGCGGGTTTCGCCTGGGTCACCAAAAGGGTCATGGGGCAGGTGGGCATCCCGCTGATCACCACCAACCGCATCAACACCCCCGAGGTTGCCGAGCAGGTCCTGGCCGAGGGCAATGCGGACATGGTTTCCATGGCGCGCCCGTTCCTGGCCGACCCCTTCTTCCTCCGCAAGGCCGCCCAGGGACGCAGCGACGAAATCAACAGCTGCATTGCGTGCAACCAGGCCTGCCTTGACCACACCTTTGCCGGCAAGACGTCCTCCTGCCTGGTCAACCCGCGTGCCTGCCATGAAACGGAACTTGTCATTGAGCCGGCAACGCAGCTCAAGAAGCTGGCCGTGGTTGGTGCGGGGCCGGCCGGGCTGGCGTTCGCCGTCACGGCCGCGGAGCGCGGGCACCGGGTGACCCTGTTTGAGGCCGCCGCGGAGATCGGCGGCCAATTCAACATTGCCAAACAGATCCCCGGCAAGGAGGAGTTTAGCGAGACCATCCGCTACTTTGGCCGCCAGCTCCAGCTCCGCGGCATCGAACTGCGCCTCAACACCGCTGCCACCGCGGATTCCCTGCTTGCAGGCGGCTTTGACGAGGTGGTGCTGGCCACCGGCGTCAGCCCGCGCAGTCCCGAGATCGACGGCGTCGGGCATCACAGCGTCCTGAACTACCTTGACGTGCTGCGGGACAAGCAGCCTGTTGGCACCAACGTGGCCATCCTGGGCGCGGGCGGGATCGGCTTTGACGTGGCCGAATACATCACCGCACAGGGGACAAGTGCCGCCTTGGTGCCGGAGAAGTTTTACCGGGAGTGGGGCATCGATGCCGGCTACAGCGGCGCAGGCGGGCTGGCGGACGCCGTGCGGGAGAAACCGGACCGCCGCGTGGGCCTGTTCCAACGCAAGGAGACCAAGGTGGGTGCCGGCCTGGGCAAGACCACCGGCTGGATCCACCGCACGGAGCTCAAGGCCAGGGGGGTGCAAATGGTCCCGGGTGTCGAGTACCGCCGGATTGACGACGCCGGACTCCACTTGAGCGTCAACGGCACCGACACCGTGCTGGCCGTGGACACCGTGATCCTGTGCACGGGCCAGGAGCCGCGGCGGGAGCTGCAGGCGGGGCTGGAAGCAGGCGGCGCCGTGGTGCACCTCATCGGCGGGGCGGACGTTGCCGCCGAGCTGGATGCCAAGCGCGCCATCGACCAGGGCACGCGCCTGGCCGCGCGGATCTAGGGGCCGGAATGTCGCTGCCGCACGCCATCCTGACGTCCCTGCTGGAAAGGCCCTGCACCGGTGCTGAACTGGCACGGCGCTTTGACAAGTCGATCGGCCACTTTTGGCAGGCCACGCACCAGCAGATTTACCGGGCGTTGGGGGCGCTGGAAGCCGGCGGGCTGATTGCCGCCCGGGACCAGGCGACGGCGCGGGGGAGCCAGCGGCATTATGACGTGCAGCCTGCCGGGCGCGCGGAGCTGGAACGCTGGACGGCCGTGGAGGCCCCGCCCCGTCCCATCCGGGACGAGCTACTGGTCCGGGTCCGGGCGGCCGCCGCCCTGGGCACGGTGGACATGGCCGCGGAAATCCGGCGCCAGCAGCGCCTGCACGCCACCGCGCTACAGCGCTACCGGGACATTGAAGCCCGGGACTTTCCTGCAGATGGGGTGCCGGCCGGCCGCCAGCTTGAGCTCCAGCATGCCGTGCTGCGGGCGGGAATCCTGTTTGAGGAGGCGTGGCTTGCCTGGTGCGCCGAAACCCTCGCAACTGTGCGTCACTAAGTGCACAAAATGACGCTCGGAAAACGGTTTCCAATGCCGTATCTGACTCACAGTTGGGGGGTGGGTCAGCGGCTGGCCTGTTCCTGTTCGGCGGCCTGCGCCTTGATGGTCCGTGCCGTCTCTCCCAGCATGGCGGCTGCCTTGGCTATGACAGGGGCGTAGGAGGACTGCCAGGCGTGCCGGAACACGAAGGCGTCGGGGCCTTCCCAGCGCAGATTGTTGGTGATCCGGGCGCCCAGCTCGCTCCGCAAGGCCAGCAGCCGGTCGTGGGCCTGGTCCAAGTCGTGGGCAAAGTGTCGCATGTCCTCGGGGTCTGCGCCCTGTAGGCCGGTGGTCATTCGCGCTCCCACGATTGGAGTTGATCGTCAGAGTCCAGACTAGGTGCCGGGGCCGGGCTGCGGCGATGGGCAGAGCTACCCATCACCGGGGCTGCATGGGCCGCAGCTTCGGTTCCGCCACCCGGGGCAGCCGGAAAGCCAAGCGGGCCTGTCAGGTAGTTTTGCAGCACGGGAGCCACCAACGCCACCAGCTCGTCGTGCCCGGCGGACGCGAGCGGCTCCACCCGCAGCAGGTACCTGGCCACCATCAGCCCGATCATCTGGCTGGCCAGCAGCGCCCCGCGACGGTCCAGCTCCTCCTGGCTGCCGGGAAGCCCGGCCAGGGCGCGCGTGAGGATGCGCTTGAACAGGACCTGGCGAATCAGCGAACCCTGGGCCTTCGACCCTGCCACGTTGCGCAGGAGGGCAAGCAGGGCCGGCTGCGCGCCGGAGTCCCAGAGGGCAAGCAGCGCGCGGAGCAGCGCCTCGCCACGGATGTCGGCCGGAGTTTCGCTGACGGCCCCCAGCACCTGGGCCGGATCGGCGGGCAGCTCCACGCAGGCGTTGAACAGTTCTTCCTTGCTGGCAAACCAGTGGTGCACCATGGCCGCATCCACGCCCGCGTCCCTGGCGATTTCCCGCAGGCTCGTGGCGGCGTAACCGTGTTCGGCGAAGAGCTTCCGGGCACTGGCCACGATGAGCCTGCGGGACGTGGAACGCCCCTGCCGGCGGCCCCGCGCCGGCCGGCCGTGCGCGCCCTGGCCGTTCATGGCCCTAGGCGGTCCGGCGCCGCAGGGTCAGCGATGCCAGCAGCAGCACCACCACCACGATGGCGGCGACCACCACCAGGTCCGTGACCATGGCCGAGGTGGCATCGGCGTGCTGGGCAATCTGCTGGAGGGCGTCCACCGAAAACGTCAGCGGGAGCACATTGGAGATGGCCTCCAGGACCGAATTCATCTGGTCCCGCGCCACGAACAGCCCGCACAGCAGGATTTGCGGGACCACCACCACCGGCATGAACTGCACCGCCTGGAACTCCGTGGTGGCAAACGCTGAGCACAGCAGGCCCAGCGCCACACCCAGCACGGAATTGACCACTGCCACCAGCACCACCAGGCCGGCGTTGCCCTGGATGTTCATGCCGAACACCCAGTACGCAACGCCCGTGGCGGCCAGGGACTGCAGGGCAGCCATGAGGGAGAACGCGAGGGCGTAGCCAAACAGGAGGTCGCCCTTGTGGATGGGTGTGGTGAGCAAGCGTTCCAGGGTGCCGGAGGTGCGCTCCCGGAGCATGGTGATGGAAGTGACCAGGAACATCACCACAAACGGGAAGATGACCAGCATCATCAGGCCAACGCGGTCAAAGGTGCGCGGCACCCCGGGCGGCAGCTTTTCATTTTGGTACAGCCAATACACCACGGCCAGCAGCACGGAGGGCACCACCAGGATCAAGGCAATGCTGCGTGGATCGGCCCTGAGCTGCTGGAGCACCCTCACATTCGTCGCCCACATCATGCGCCAGTTCATCGTGCCCCTCCCAAGGCTTGTGCCCGCATGGCCCCTGGTGTGTGTTCCTGGGCCAGTTCATCCGCCTGGATCAGGTGAAGGAACGCCAGCTCCAGGTCATCGGTCCCTCCGCGCCGGCGCAATTCGGCCGGGGTCAGCTGTGCCAGCAGCCGCGCCTCGCGCAACAGCAGCAGCGAGTCGCAGTGCCCAGCCTCCTCCATGACGTGGCTTGAGATCACCAACGTTGTCCCGGCCTTCGCCATGTCCGCAAACTGTGACCACAAGTCCGCCCGGAGCACAGGGTCAAGCCCTACGGTGGGTTCATCCAGAAAGAGCAGCTGCGGCTTCGCCACCAGTGCGCATGCAAGCGAGACGCGGCTGAACTGCCCGCCCGAAAGATCCGCGGCCCTGCGTTTGAGCAGGTCCCCGAGTCCGACGGCGGTCGCGGCCTCAAGCGCATCCGCCCGGTTGCGTCCGTGCATCGCCCCGAAATACCGGATGTTGTCCAGGACGGTGAGGTCCCGGTAGACGCTGGCCGCCTGGGTGACGTAGCCGACGTCGTTCCTCAGGAGTGCGTCCCCGGCCGGCCGGCCCAGCACGCTGACCTGGCCGGCTGTGATTTTCTGAACGCCGACCAGGGCCCTGATCAGCGTGGTCTTCCCGCTGCCGGAGGGGCCCAGCAGGCCGGTGATGCGCCCGGCGGGGATGGCGAAGCTGAGGTCCGCCAGGACATCCGTGCTGCCGCGGTGCACCGTCAGGTTTTCCACCGTGACACTGGCGGGACCGGTTCCCGGCGTTCCGCCGGACGCGGCCGCCGGAACCGGCGCGTGCAGCACGGCGCCCGGGTTTGGAAGTTCTGCCCTGTGTGACATTGGCCCTCCAGCCCTTCGTAATTCATCACGTGATGAATTAAAAGTAGACGGCGGATGGGCGCTTGTCCAGTGCCCCGGTTGGGGCGGGTGCGGGCGCCGCCCGGGCATGGCCTGAACGAAGTTAACGGCAAGTTCCCAGCCAGGACCATTGAACTGTCCAGTACGGGTGGCATAGTTTGGCATAAGCGGCGCCGCCAAGGCGCGGCTTCCACCCGGTGGAGCTCGTAAACATAACGGAAGGACACATGCGATGGCTGTTTCTGTTGATTTGGCGAAGGCACTTGACAAGGATTTTGAGGACAAGTCACTGAAGGAAATCCTCGATGCCTCGCCGGCCGCGCTGGCGGGCATCACCGATGCCAAGGCTGCTGCATTGAAGGAGCAGCTGGGCATCAAGACCATCCGTGAGCTCGGCAGCAACAAGTATTTTGCCGTTGCGGGCGTCTTAGTGGCCCTTGAAGGCAAGGCCGGCTAGGCCACATCGATTCCACGGGCGGCACACCTGCCGCGGCGCATCGCCGCGGCAGGTGTGCCGCTCTTTTGCGTGAACCGGTAGATTAGTACTGGCCCGCCAATCGCCGGCGGGCGCCAAACTGCTCAAGAAACGGAAAATACGCGTGGCTCTTCGCCTTTCCACCCTCTTCCTTCGCACCCTCCGTGAGGACCCCGTCGACGCCGAGGTCGACAGCCACAAGCTGCTGCTGCGCGCCGGCTACATCCGCCGTGCGGCGCCCGGCATCTACACGTGGCTGCCGCTGGGCCTGCGCGTGCTGCGCAAGGTGGAGGCCATTGTGCGCGAAGAGATGGATGGGATCGGCGCCCAGGAAGTCCACTTCCCGGCACTGCTGCCCAAGGAGCCCTACGAGGTGACCAACCGCTGGCTGGAATACGGCGACGGCATCTTCCGCCTGCAGGACCGCAAGGGCGCCGACTACCTGCTGGCCCCCACGCACGAGGAAATGTTCACGCTGCTGGTCAAGGACCTGTACTCGTCCTACAAGGACCTGCCGCTGTCCATCTACCAGATCCAGAACAAGTACCGCGACGAGGCCCGCCCCCGTGCCGGACTGCTGCGCGGGCGCGAGTTCATCATGAAGGACTCCTACTCCTTCGACATTGACGACGCCGGCCTGGACGCCAGCTACATGGCCCACCGCGGCGCCTACCTGCGCATCTTTGCACGCCTGGGGCTGGAGGTCATCCCGGTTGCGGCCACGGCAGGGGCCATGGGCGGCTCCCGCAGCGAAGAGTTCCTGCACCCCGTGGCGATCGGCGAGGACACCTTTGTCCGCTCCGCAGGAGGCTACGCAGCGAACGTCGAAGCCGTCACCACGGTAGTGCCGGACGACATTGATTTCAGCAACGCCCCCGCCGCCGACGTCCGTGACACCCCCGAAACCCCCACCATCGACACGCTCGTGGCCGCCGCCAATTCCATGGTGCCGCGCGACGGCGGCGAATGGACGGCGGCAGACACCCTCAAGAACGTGGTCCTGGCCATCGACCTGCCCACGGGCGTCCGCCAGGTAGTGGTCATCGGCGTCCCCGGGGACCGCGCGGTGGACCTCAAGCGCATCGAGGCAAACATTGGCGCACACCTTGGCGTGGGCGGCGAAGTGGGCGTCGAGGCTGCCGGTGAGGAAGACCTCAAAAAGCACCCCGGCCTTGTCAAGGGGTACATCGGCCCGGGCCTTTCCCTGGACGCGCCGGTGCTGGGCAGCGAATCCTCCACCAAGCTGCCGTACCTTGTGGATCCCCGCATTGTCTCCGGCACCAGCTGGATCACGGGGGCCAATGAAGCCGGGAAGCACGTGTTTGGCCTGGTCGCCGGGCGCGACTTCAGCTGGGACGGCACCATTGAGGCAGTGGAAGTGCGCGAGGGCGATCCCGCGCCTGACGGTTCCGGCCCCCTCGAAGCTGCCCGCGGCATCGAAATGGGCCACATCTTTGCCCTGGGCCGCAAGTACAGCGAGGCCCTGGACCTGAAGGTGCTGGATCAAAACGGGAAGCTGGCCGTGGTCACCATGGGCTCCTACGGCATTGGCGTCACCCGCGCCGTCGCCGCCCTGGCCGAGTCCAACCACGACGACAAGGGCCTCATCTGGCCGGCGAACGTGGCCCCCGCCAACGTCCACGTCGTCGCCGTCGGCCGCGGCACCGAGATCTTCGAGGCCGCCGAGCAGCTCACCGCCGAACTGGAGGCCGCGGGACTGGAAGTCATCTACGACGACCGTCCCAAGGTTTCCCCCGGCGTCAAGTTCGGCGACGCCGAGCTCCTGGGCGTCCCCACCATCCTGGCCGTTGGCCGCGGGCTCGTGGACGGCGTGGTTGAGATCAAGGACCGCGCCACCGGCGTTGCCGAGAATGTCCCAGTGGCCGACGCCGTCAAGTACATCCTCGATAAGCAGTAGCCCCCGCGCAGCCCCGCTGGTCGAGCCCGTGCCCCGGTGGTCGAGCAGCGAGCTCTGCGAGCGCGTCGAGACCGTGCGTGGCGTGGCTGGCTTCGGCGCAGGCCCGGCATTTTTCCGGCGACTATCCGACACCACGGCCGCTGGCGGCCTTAGGTGTCTCCTTTACGTCGCCTACAAAAAATACCGGCTCCTGCGCCTGGTGGGCACGTCACCGCAGCCCCTTGCCGCGCGCTGCGCGCGGCAAGGGGCGGCACCTGTGGCACTAGGCTGCGGAGCCGGCGTTTTTGTAGCCCGGCGTAAAGGAGACGGAGGCCGCCCGCGGCCGATCGTCGGGGCCCACGAGCGCGAGGGACCCGCGGCGAGCTTGCGAGCAGTGGGAGCGCTTGGGGAATAGCCGGGCGGAAAACGCCGGGCCGAAGCCGGACCCAACCACTCGGGGGCCACGCGCGGGACCGACGGGGGCCACGCTCGGGGCCACGCGCGGGACAGCCAACGACGAATGGGAAGACATGATTTCCGGTTTTGAGGACATCACCACTGCCACGATCCTGCTGATCCTTGTTGCCGGGTTCGCGGCCGGCTGGATTGACGCCGTCGTGGGCGGGGGAGGGCTGCTGCAGCTGCCGGTGCTGTTGATGATTCCGGGGATTACGCCGGTGCAGGCACTGGCAACGAACAAGATGGGGTCCATCTTTGGCACGTCCACCAGTGCCATCACCTATTATCGGCGCGTGAAGCCGGACCTGCGCACGGCCCTGCCGATGGCCGCGGTGGCACTGGTGGGCAGCGTGTGCGGGGCGGTGGTGGCGGCCAGCCTGCCAGGGTCGGTGTTCAAGCCCATCATCGTGGCCGCACTGGTCGCCGTGCTGGCATTCACGGCGTTCAAGCCAAACATCGGCGAAACCACCGCCCTGCGCCATTCCGGCCGTACCCATTACGTTGTCGCTGCCTGCATTGGCGGCGTGATCGGATTTTATGACGGCCTGATCGGCCCTGGCACGGGTTCGTTTCTGGTGATCGCGCTGGTCAGCCTCATGGGCTACGCCTTCCTGGAGGCAAGTGCCAAGGCGAAAATCGTCAACCTGGCCACCAACGCCGGCGCGCTCATGTTCTTCCTGCCGCACGGCTCACTGTTGTGGGGCGTGGGCCTGGTCCTTGGGGCGGCCAACATGGCGGGCGGCTATCTGGGGGCGCGCACGGCGGTGAAGCAGGGCAACAAGTTCATCCGGATCGTCTTCCTTGCCGTGGTGACGGTCTTGATTGTCAAGCTGGGCGTTGACGTCTGGAATGAAAACGGCGCGGGGGCCTGGTGGGCGGCAAATATCGCCAGGTAGTGCTTTCGGCCCGGCCCCGCAAGGCCTAGTCCAGCATCTTCAAGTCGCGGGCTGCCGGGAGCCCTGGCATCGGCCTGCCTGCCATGGTGCTGGCCACCCAGAGGGAGCGCTGGGCGTCACCCTGGTGCCCGGCGCCCTCCAGGTACCACAGGGCGTTTTCCACCTCCCGGACCACGGCCCATTCGGCAGCAATCCCGGCGTCGAGTCCTGCCGCTGCAGCCAGTTGGGAGGCTCGACGCCGGAGCGCGGCTTCGGCGTTCCGCACAGGCAGCTCTCGGAGCCGGTTCCACAGGCACGGTGCCACGGCGAATTCGGCGTCGCCGAGCTGGGCCTGCGGGTCAATGGCCACGAAACCGGAGCCGTCCACGGTGGCCAGGATGTTCAGGTAATGCAGGTCCGTGTGGACCAGGACGTCATGGGCGCGGCGGCGTGAAACCGCCCCTCGGGTCTGGCACACTTCCAGTGCAGCCTCCAGCAGCCAGCGGGGGAAAGGCCGGTTGAGGTGTTCCCAGCGTTCCGGCAGTTCGTCCGAGTAGCGTTCAGCCAAGGCTGCGACATGGGGAATGTCAACCCATTCCCGGCGGCTGTCCGGCTCGATGGAAAGTTGCCTGACCAGCCCGCCCCACACCTCCACGGCCTCTTCCATGGGGACATCGATGAGGGACTTCACGGCATCGAGGCGGGCGATCAGCATGGAGCAGCTGCCGGCGTCGTCGGCCAGGAGCCTGACGGTGCCGTGGCCGTCCCACAGGCGCAGGGCTGGAGCCTCGAGCCGCGACTCGTCATACGGAAACGCAATTTTCAGGGCCGCCGCTGCCCCGTCCGGCAGGCGCACAGGGACGACAATGGCTGTGTGGCCATGCCATGCCTGGACCCCCCGGGGCAGGTCAACGGCAAGCCCCCAGCGCGCCAATGCGCCCTCCATCAGCGTGGGGAGGGCGGCCAGCCACTCACGGCCAGCCGGCGTCCGGCCGAAACGCGCCTGCAGGGCGTCGGGGATGTCAACGGTGGCGGCCATGGCACCCAGCCTATCGTCAGCCGACCAATCCGCTCGCGCCGAGCAGGTGGCCAATGGCAAACGTGGCAGCCAGGGCCAGGGCCCCGCCCAGGACCACCCGGGAGGCGGCGCGCAGCCGCGATCCGCCACCAATAGTCGCACCGATCCAGCCCGTGATGCCCAGGGCTGCCAGGACCACGGCGAAGGTGACAGGCACCCGGACCGCATCCGGCGGGAGGAGGATGGCCAGCATGGGCAAGATGGCACCCAGCGTAAAGGCCACGGCGGAAGCGAAGGCGGCGTGCCAGGGGCTGACGACGTCGTCCTCGTCCAGGTTTAGCTCGGCCGCCAGGTGTGAGCCCAAAGCATCAAAATCCGTGAGCTCATCCGCCACCCGCGCCGCCGTGGAGGGGCTGAGCCCCTTGTCCTCATACAGCCGGGCCAAGTTTGCCCGGTTCTCCTCGGGACGCAGTTCCAAGTCGCGGCGCTTTTCGGCAATCATGTGCTTTTGGCTGTCGCTCTGACTGCTGACGGAGACGTATTCGCCCAGGGCCATGGAAATCGCACCGCCCACCAGCGCGGCCATGCCGGCCGTCAGGATAGGGCCTGCGCTGCCGGTGGCTCCGGCAACCCCAACCACGACGGCGGCAACAGAGACAATTCCGTCATTGGCGCCCAAAACACCAGCCCGGAGCCAGTTGAGACGCTGTGCAATCTCGCCGGTGTGCACAGGCTCCCGGGGGGCTTGAAGATCAACTGCTCGCTTCATGCTTATAGCAAAGCACTCGCGTGATTTGGCCGCCAGCAAGGTGAGGATGTCCTCGCTGAGGGAAGGCTCACCTGCCCTTAGGGCCGCGCCGGGGCGGAGGGGAATGCCGAGGCAGTTGCGGAATCGGAGGCGGTGCTGGAAGCGCCGCCGGGGGCGCTGCCGGAAGCGCCACTGGACGGAGCCGCCGTGGCGGTGGCTGTGGGTGTGACGGCGATGCCGGGGAGCGGAGATGCATTGCCGCCCCATGCCTGCGCAGTGAGGGACGACTCCAGCAGCCAGGAAACCGCCATGGCCCTGGCCGATGCAGGCGTGCCGCCATCGGGGCCGGAGGCTGATCCGGAGGCTGATCCGGAGGCTGATCCGGCAGCCGTGGCGGCGTCCGTTGCCCGGGCAGCGCCCGTGGAAGGCTGCGAGGAAGCGAAACTGCCGGCCGGCGTCGTGCTTGGGCTGCTCAGGGCTGCCAGGTCTCCGTAGGCTGCAGCCAATTGTTGTTCCAGCTGCGCAAGGGCCTGCTCCGGTTGGGCCGTGAAACGGGGGTCGAGGACAAAGCCGGGGGCGCCGGCAACAATGGGCAGGCAACTGACCGCCAGCTGGGCGTTGAGCAGCTCAAGTCGCTGGCTGTGGACGGCGAGGATCGCAAGGGCCTGGGTGTGTGCTTGCCCGACGAGCCGGGAACCGGCCACTTGGTAGGCGTAGACGGCCTTTTGCTCGCTTTGGGCGGCGCTGGTCAGCGCGTTGTCTGCGTTGGCCCCGGGTGACGGCGTCAGTGTGGCCTGGCAGGCCGGCCCCGTCGCGGCGTCAAAGCGGCTGTTTGCCGGCAGGGCCGGGGAGTCCGGGACGGGAAGGCCGTTTTCCCGCGCGATGGTCCTGGCCTGCAGCAGCTGGCCGGTGCCCGCCGACGCGAAGACCCGGCCCATGGCCCCCTCGGCCGTCAGCGCATGCTCCAGGAGCGTGTTGGCGCTTGCCGCGAGGGCGCGGTTAAAATCTGCCAGCGTGGGGCGCGGACCGGTTGTGGCGGTGGATTTGGGCTGCGCGCTGGCCGTGGGAATGCCGTCGGAGAGGGCTGCGGACTGGATTTGCAGCGCAGACACCACGCCAGCCGGCAGGGTCGCGGTGGATGCACCGGACGCCGGGCCCGCCAGGGCGGTGGCCTGCGCCAGCAGGGATTCGGTGGCCTCCCAGGCCTGGGACCGGTTCGACTCGGTGGCCGAGGCCTTGGCGGAACCAGCCCCGTTGCCTGTGACCACCGTTCCCATGGCCACGACAACCGCAGCAATCACCAGAAACAGCAGCACGCCGCGCAGCAGCGACCAGCCGCGTTTGCGGTGCCTGCGTCCAGGATGGCCGGACGACCGCCCCGAAGTGTCCGCGCCGGCAGGGAGAGCAGGGGCGACCCCTGGGGCCGCAGCCGCGCCCGGCCAGGCAGGCTGGTCCGCTTGGGGCTCTCCGGCCAGAGGCTCGACGCCGTCCGGCCGGCCCTGTTCGGCAATCCGCCGCTCCCGCCGGGAAAGGGGTGCCGCGACTGGGTCACCGGCGTCGGGTTCGGTGGGCTCGGAGCCGGTTTCTAGTTCGGATTTGGTGTCAGTGCTGGAATCGGCGCCAGTGGCGGAACCGGTGTCCAGTCCGGAGCCGGCGTCGGGTTCCGTGCCTTCCGCGAGGGTGGATTCGGGTGCTGGATCGACGCTCCCGTCGCCAACAGTGGGAGATTCTGCGGTGCCTCCTCCGGATGCACTCTGGGAATCGGAAGCCGCATCCCCGTTTGGTGCGTCCGGCTCTGCATTGACACTTGGTGCCGCCGCATCGCCATCCGCGTCGTCACGTGGACCTTTTGCCGCTGTGACAGTGGGTGCTGCGGCGTCCGGCACAATTTCCGCCTCGGCCCGGCCGGTTCCCTCTGTGTCGGCGGGGCTGTCGCTGCCCGGTTGGGCCACGTCGCCATCGTCGGCGTCGGCCACGGTTTCGGCCGCGGCGTCGGTCTCAGGATCGGCTTCCGGTTCAACCCCTGGGTCGGCGACGGTCTCGGCCTCGCCTTCGGCTTCTGGTTCGGTCCTCGGGTCGGCCTCGGCCTCGCCTTCGGCTTTATCCCCGGCTTCAGAGTCGGCGACGGTTTCTGCTTCGCTCCAGGCATTGTCGACGCCCCCATCGGCCAAGGCGGGAGGCGCGCTGGAAGGCTGGGGGCCGCCGTCGTTCTTCAGCGGAAGCTGCACGTCAGTGTGCGTGGCGGAAGTTTCGGGCAGCGGTGCCGCGTCCGTGCCAACGGTGAGGAGGGCCGGCTGCCCGCTCGAAATCCGGGGAGGCCCGG